>JBDSHL010000169.1:0-3973 GCA_039918515.1 Saprospiraceae bacterium
GATGAGGAAATATCCTGGTTCATTTCTTAAAAATTTTAGGTCTAAAGAACCAATTCTCGCCGTTCGCAAGTTCCTTGAAATATATTCTAAACCAAACTTAAATTGGGAAGATATTATGTGGCTTAGGTCAAAGACAAAGCTGCCTATTATACTTAAAGGAATATTAAGATCCGATGATGCATTAAAAGCAGTTGATTTTGGAATAGATGGTATCATCGTATCTAATCATGGTGCAAGACAACTCGACCAGGTTATAGGATCTGTTGATGCTTTAGTTGAAATCAAGAAACACCTTCCATCAGCTTACCCGCTAATAATAGATAGTGGAATAAGGTCGGGAACGGATATTTTCATTTCGCTTGCATTAGGAGCCAAGTCAGTTCTGTTAGGAAGGCCCTATGTTTATTCAATGGCAATTGGAGGCTCTAATGGGGTGGAGGAATATGTTAAAAATATCAGTGCTGAGTTGGAGATATGTATGCTGCTTTGTGGTGCTTCATCGGTTTTAGATATTAATCCTGACCTTATTAGAAGGAAATAGATCCTAAATTCACGTTATATTTGTAACTTTAATCTATGTATCCATATCCCATAAATTATTGGAAAACAATATAGGCTTTAACTTTAAATACATTTTTAATGACCAATAGATTACTCCTACTTGCATTTTTATTGAATGCTAGCTTTGCTAATATCCATGCACAATTCTGTGCTAATGCTGGATTTGATACAACCTTATGCGGACTTAGTTATGACCTCATTGGAAACCCGGGCGGTGGAAGATGGACTTTCATTTGTGATTCTATCAAGAAACCAATTGTATTGGATAGTTTCTATCCAGGAGGTTCACGAGTTAAGGTTGCAAGTTGCGGTATTTATAAATTTGTCTATCATATCGATTTTGCGCCTTGTTTTAGTACGGATACTGTAGTCATTAATTTTGAAAATACCTCTTACAGAATCGAGGATATAAACTATAAGATCACTTTGGGATATCCTATTGTGAATTGTCAGACCTCTCCCACAGATTCTTGTGGTTCTGTCAGGACTTTACCTGGAATAATACCACCCTTACCTAATTGGAAGATCAGAATGGATGGCAAATGTGAGGTTTTTACGGCCATGCCAACTATTTATGGATTCGTAGATTCAACTTGTCTTGCCGATAGTATCATTCATACTATTGCTAGTAAAATGAGTACAGATACAGTGATCTGGACAACTACGCAACAGTCGTTTATTACGCTGGATGTCAATAAAAAAGTTACCAGCAACAGACTAAATCTATTCATAAATTTTATCAATAATTCAATCATTAATGAACTTGATTTGAAATGCCCTTTGGGCAAATGTTTTGATGTAAATAATGATCATTGCAACGATACTTTTGATATAGATACCTTGAATGTTGTTACACCAATTCATCTTGGTGGAAATTGGTTTTTGAAAAACAATACCTCTTTAATTAAATTAAATAAAACGAATAACATAACGATCAAGGGTAAAAATTATATTCTAAAAGTCCCTATGGGAGGAGATTATTATGGACCAGAGAATATAAGTTTTGAATTGTATTCAGTGAATAATCAATTTATTCAAATCCCACTTAAAGATAAAATAGAACTAGAAATAATTTGGAAGGAGAGTTGGAAAAACGATACCATTCCCTTTTATTTAATACGAGAAATAAATCAAGATCATTGTTTTTGTAATGGGACGACCTGGAATTTTGGAAATATAACTATGCCTAGTATTCCCAATTTCAATTGTAATTTAACTACTTTGATCTTTACTCCTGATGTTAAGCCATTGATTTTAGGAAATGACTTTATTTGTAAAGGTTCATTTGTAACGCTTCAATCAGATAATACTTATGCTTCATACCAATGGAGCAATGGCGATAATCTTAAGTCCACTACTTTTTATTCATCGGGAAAAGTAATTCTAAAAGTTACCGATAGTACAGGTTGCATTGGTTTTGATTCACTCATATTAAGGGAAGTGCTTCCACCTGTGCTAACCATTAATGCAGATAAAAATATATTGTGTAGAGGAGAATGTATCAATCTAACAGGGATTTCAGATAGTGTGAATACAATCATTTGGAATGTTATTGATACGGTTAGAAATATAAATGTGTGTCCTTCAGATGATGCCATGTATTTTGTAAAAGCTATAAGTCCCGAAGGTTGTATTTCAGAAGGTCATATTAATCTTAAAGTTTTTAATTCACCAAGACCTATCTTGGGTAATGATGTAACAATCAATTGTACACAAAGAGAAGTTTTGCTTAAGATTATTGATCCTGATCTAGGAATAGCTAGAAAATCAAGATGGTTTGGTCCTGGAATCACAAATGCCAACATAGATTCTTTGGAGATAAAAGTATCTGTTGGAGGTAAATATTGGTTTGAGGTTAAGGATAGTATTAGTACATGTTCTGGAGCGGATACAATTATTGTTACAGTGGATACAATTAGACCAAAGGCTAGTGCTGGTCCTAACAAAGAATTGAATTGCAGAGATTTAAAAATCACCTTGGAAGGAGATTCTTCTAATACAGGTACTGGATATAATATTCTTTGGATAGGCCCATCTATTAATATGGCTAATAAAAATGATGTAAATCCAGTTATTGACCTTCCTGGTAGTTACATAATCAATATTTCAAATTTTAATAATGAGTGTGAGTCATCAGATACAGTAATCGTAACTTCTAATTTTACAAAGCCAAAAGCCGATGCAGGTATAGACCGATTTATTTTCTGTGATTCTTTGGGTGTTACACTTGATGGCACTAAAAGTGTAATTGGTGTGGACGATAATTTTGTTTGGAAAGGCGAAGGAATTGATGCTGGGAATATCAATTATCTAAGACCTTTTGTAACCAAACCCGGTACATATTTCATAGTCATTACAAATTCCAAATCTCATTGTGTTGATTCTAGTTCAATTAAAGTTACTGCCCCGGATACGGTTGCAGATATTGTACTTACCAAGAGTGCAGACCTAGGATGTATGTCTGATTCAATAACCCTTTCTGCAAGTAATTCAATAGGGAAAACCCTGCGATATACATGGGCTGGAAGTAAAGGAATAGTGGGTACAAATAGCGATACCTTAGTTGTTTATGAACCAGGTAAATATTATCTTTTTATTTATGATTCAACAACACATTGTAGTGATTTTGATTCAATTATAATAACAGATACTGGAGGTAGACCATTTGTCAATGCAGGACCAGATAGAATAATTACGTGTGAACTTGCTTCTGTTATATTAAGTGGAAGTGTAAATATTTCAAACAACAATGCGACAATTGTGTGGTCAGGATCAGGAATTTCGGGTGGTAATAGTGGGGTGTTACAACCAATAGTTACTAAGCCAGGACAGTATTTATTGCGAATTACAGATAAAAGAAATAATTGTACAGGATTCGATACGGTAAATGTATCACAGAATTTGATAAAGCCGACCACGGATTTAGGTCAGGATTTAACATTGAATTGTATTACCGACACATTCAATGTAATTGCAAAAATAAATGATACCAAACCGTCCTATGATTTTAAATGGTCAGGCCCTGGTGTTACCAATGCAACCCAACGAAATAATCCATTGCAAATATGGATACCAGGTACTTATACAACAATAATTAATACCCCAAATGTAGAATGTTTATCCTACGATACACTGATCGTGAATATTGATACTTTAAGAACTCCTTTGGACTTGCCTGATACACTATGGTTTGATTGTAACAATTCAAGCATTAATTATCAGGTGAATGATTTTTCAAAGATAGATTCTATAGAATGGTTCGATATTTTTAATAAAAAAATAATAACAAATAATGCAGGCAGATCAGTGACTTATAGTCAAGAAGGCATCAATTTTTATATAGTGCTGTATAAAAATGGATGTAAACTTACCAAAAGTTTTCTTACTAAGAAATATACCAAAATTACCATTG
>JBDSHL010000170.1:0-2483 GCA_039918515.1 Saprospiraceae bacterium
TTCCACAAATACTACTTCCAAGAAAGCTTGTGATAATTACGGTTATTATTTTGATACTGCCAGATCTAAACGCAAGTATGAAATTACTTGGGGATTTGATGGTTATTTTAATGACCCGGACAGTTCCACTCCTGTAATAAAAATTAATGATAAGAGGCAATGTGGAATTGGAAGAATTGAAAGAGTAATATTTGCATCTGGTGGTAATCATCCATTGGACTCTGCAGTTCAAACCATCTGGATTATAGACTGTGATCCATTCTTTGTGGACACCTTGCATTGCAATGACTCACTATACTCAGATGTAATATGGCCTGATGAAATATGTTCAAGCAAAATAATTTCAATATATGGTTGTGGTAAAGAAATGAATCCGAATAATCCAAAACTAGGAGTTCCAAGAATTGTAAATCGAACTAATTCTAATTGTAGCTTAATTGCAATAGAGTACTTTGATCAATTCATCAGTAATGCACCTAAAAGCTGTTATAGACTTATTCGAAAATGGGTAGTTATTGATTGGTGTCAATACGATCCATTTATTAGTGCGACCTTTGGAAGATGGGAGGCATCACAGCTGATTGACGTATATGATACTACAAAACCTAACATTCAAATAAATATTGGAAAACAAGAAGTACCAAATAGCAGTGGCTTAGCTTTTATAATGCTAGATCAGATGGCATCTGATAGCTGTTCAGGAGATAAATTTGTATCTATTGATTATAAAATTGATGAGCTTAATGATGGAATAGGCAAATACTCTGGTGGATTCGATCATATGGTTGGTCCCTTAAATCAAAATGAATTTAATTTAGGAATACTTCCCAAGTTCTCAGATAATATTAGAGTCTTGAATCCAAAAAATCCATTTGATGCAAGTGGTTCTTATCCAATTGGAACCCATAAAATAATTTGGACAGCAACCGACCAATGTGGAAACTCAAAGTCAGTAGAAGAAATATTTGAAATTAAATTTACTGTTGGAGTAAAATATTTTTTTAATCATGAGAAAGAATTTCTTCTTAGCCCTAATCCGACAAACGGAAATGTTACTATCAGAATCTTAAAAGAAGTGGACAAATTAGAATTAATATCTACTGTTGGATCAAGGAATCACACCTATAATGTTGATAATAAACAGACCATTGAAATTAATGACATTTCAAATGGTGTATATTTTGTTCAAGCTATAAAAAATGGAAAAGCAATTGCCATCGAGAAATTGGTAGTAATAAAATAGAAATAATTTTGCTCTAATTGTAAATAATACTACTTGTATTAATAAATTTTGACAAGCAGTAATTGGCCTCTGTTCAATTGCATAAAACGGGTTAAAATACTGGCAATATCTTGTTCATATTCACAATATGATTCGAGTATATAGAAATTTCTTATTTGAACGTTTATAACGAAGTTAAAGGTCAATGACATTAATTTCTGAAAAGCGTTATTCATTCTTCATTAATTTAGTTGATAGAAAAAGTGATAAAAAGCAAAATATTTGTATCATTCACCAACATTTTTGCTTGGGAACTTAAATGCACTCGAGAGTAGGTATAATTATAGCGCTTAAGTGTGAGTCTACGTTAAACTAAAGGTTCGGAGTTCCTGCTAACTTCAAACTTGGTGTATAAATCCGACTGGCAAATGAATTGGAATTTCTAAACTTTACGACACAATTTTATTACCTTTGTGACAACATAAAATTAAATGAAACAAAGAATTTACATAGACACTTCAGTCGTTGGTGGTTACTTTGACGAGGAGTTCAAAGAAGCGACAATCAAATTATTTGACCGCCTTGACAATGACGAAGTAAAGTTTGTTGTTTCTGATTTGCTTGACCTTGAACTCTTGAAAGCACCGCAACATGTAAAAGAACTTATACTGAAATATTCGCCAGACAAATTTGAAAGAGTTGAGTTGACGGCAGAAACTATTCAACTTGCAGACAAATACATCACTGAAAATGTAGTTGGCAAAACAAGTTTGGAAGACTGCCGACATATTGCTTTGGCGACAATAAATAAAGTTGATGTATTGGCGAGTTGGAACTTTAAGCATATCGTCAACCTTGACAGAATTAAGGGCTACAATTCAGTTAACTTACAACATGGCTATTTAATAATTGAAATCAGAAGCCCAAAAGATTTAATAAAATATGGAGACGACTAAAAAAGTAAAAACATTTGACGCAGTTAAAATGATGCGTGATATTCGGGACACAATTAGTGCTGAAACTCAAAACATGACTTTTGATGAGTTGAAAGCATATATCAAAAAGCAGCTAGATGACAGCAAGGCAAATTTGGTTGGACAGCCTTCAAAATAGAAACGAAAATACTGTACATCTATCAAATTTTTCTACTGACTTGATGAAACAAATGTGCTTCGTAGTAAAAGCAACCCAGCAGCAGTTCAAGTGATTTCAATTTTCTTAAGAGTATTAAGGCTTTTTGTGTGCAGAGATAATTTATTAA
>JBDSHL010000171.1:0-2080 GCA_039918515.1 Saprospiraceae bacterium
GAGAGAAACGAAAATTTGTTAAAGAGATAGGAGGCCGGCTGGAGGACGAATTTGAAAAACCACTTAAGAATCTAAGCAGAACTCAAGGATTAATACTCACCAAAATGATGGAAAGAAATATTGGTAAACCTTTTTATACCATCATAAAAGAGTTGAAAGGAGGGTTTAGAGCATCCTTCTATAATCGGATGGGAAAATTTTATGGTTATGATTTAAAAGATGGTTACAGAGAAGGAGCAGATCCAATTATGGATGCAGTATTGGATGATTTTGATTTGAATAAAGATCTCGAAAATTGGAAATAGGAAAAATCTCCTGGCAAAGTCCATCGAATATTGCTATTGTCAAATATTGGGGTAAGAGAGATCTTCAAATTCCTTTAAACCCATCTTTAAGTTTTACACTTGATCGTTGTAATACCATTACTAATCTAGATTATAAATCTGGGAATGGAAAAATTAATTTTTTATATGAGGGTCAAGAGAATGCAGCATTTGCAATCAAGGTAATAAAATTCATTGACACGCTTAACCTTGAATTCTTATCACATTATGATATCATCATTGATTCAGTAAATAATTTTCCACATTCCGCTGGAATTGCTTCCTCAGCTTCTTCAATGAGTGCTTTAAGTTTATGTCTGACAGATCTAGAAAGAAAATTCAGATCATCAGAAATAGATTTTCTGAAAACAGCTTCCACGCGTTCAAGAATGGGTTCCGGATCTGCTTGTAGATCGGTTTATCCAATTGCTGCAATCTGGGGACAATTTATACAGAACCCGCTAAGCTCCAATAATTATGCGTTAGATTGGTCCAATGAAATTCATGAAGAATTCAAGAGCCTTAATGATTGGATTATGATTGTAGATAAAGCTGAAAAGCCAGTTTCTTCTAGTGCAGGACATACATTAATGATCAATCATCCATATCGCAATGCGCGAATAATTCAAGCTCGAAAAAATATTGTAGAATTAATAGAAGCACTTTCTAATGGCCATTGGGATAATTTTATTCGGATTACAGAAGAAGAAGCTTTGAGTCTTCATGCTTTAATGATGAGTAGTTCTCCTGGATATATTTTATTGGAACCAGAATCTTTACACATAATTAAGTCCATTCAAAGATTAAGAAGTGAGACTCATTATCCAATTGCCTTTACAATAGACGCAGGACCCAATATTCATATACTTTTTCCAGATAAGTATTCTGAGTTTATGAAATCATGGTTAAAGGCAGAATATGGAAATTATGTTAGTCATGACAGAATCATTTTTGATAAAATAGGATTAGGTCCGAAAAAATTACAATGAGATTTATTTTACTGTTGTTGTCTATAAATATTGGAATTTCTGTTCAAGATACCCCTAGAGCTAAAGTCAATAGTCCAAAATACGCTGCTGCTCTCACACTCTTGTTGAAAAGAAATGTACCCGAGATGGATGTACAGAATCTTTTTGCAAATAAAGAAAAATATATACTTCTTGATACCAGAGAAGAAGAAGAATTTAATGTAAGTCATATTGAAGGTGCAATAAATGTAGGTTATAAAAAATTTGATACGACTAAAATAAGTTCGATTGAAAAATCAGCACCCATTGTATGCTATTGCTCAGCTGGCTACCGAAGTGAAAAAATCACAGGGCAATTAATCAAACTTGGATATTCGAATGTGTCCAATCTGTATGGAAGTATATTCGAATGGACGAATCGCAACTTTCCAATTGTAGACACCAACAATGTTCGAACAAATCAAATTCATGCCTTTTCTAAAAGTTGGGGTAGATTTATACGAAATAAGAAGATGGTAAAGGTGTATTGAAGAAAAGTAGAGGTGACTCACTTTACCTTTTCTTAAATGACTCAATTCCAAATGAGATATTGCTTCAATAAGAGATTTAATTTCAAAATATATCTATGATTATTATTAAACCATTATAAGTAAGAAGTATCCAAATATAAGTGAAGTGCTAACACAAAGGATTGACGATGTAAATTTAACCAATTAAAAAATAAGCAGAGATAAATTTATATGGCTCAATCCGCTTGTTATCGGCTGTTTTTCTTTTAGTCTAATATAT
>JBDSHL010000172.1:0-4105 GCA_039918515.1 Saprospiraceae bacterium
GAAAAATTATTGATTCACACCATATATTATTATTGCTCATTCATTACTTGTGTGCTTACAAGAAAATGACTGGTAAAATAGTAGTGAGTTTCTCTGTAACCAATAAAGTAAAAAACCTTGCAGATCATTATGGACTAGAAACTGTCATTACCAAAATCGGTTTCAAATACATCGCTGAATTAATGATTACTGAAGATGTTCTTGTAGCAGGAGAGGAATCGGGGGGACTTGCTATTAAAGGACATATTCCTGAAAGAGACGGTGTATGGATATCACTTACCATTCTAGAATTCATGGCGAGTACGGGTAAAACCATTACACAATTAATTGAAGAAGTATATCACATAGTAGGAGGATTTTCATATGATAGATTGGATCTTAAACTAAGTCATGAGCAAATGGATAAGGTGAAAGAAAAGTTGTCTACAACTCAATTTGATACCTTTGGTCCACATAAGGTTATATTATATGAAAACTTAGATGGCGATAAATTCTATTTTGAAAATGACTGTTGGATCATGTTTAGACTATCTGGAACAGAACCCGTATTAAGAATTTATGCACAAGGCGAAACGGATGAAAAAGTTATTGACTTACTTTCTGCAGCAAGAACAACTTTAGGATTATAAATTGAAAGTTCTTAAAGCTAATTCTTTTAGGAGAAATTAAGCATTAATTTAGAAATTGCATGAAGAAGTCGAATTCTAAAGCTTGACAAGTTTCACCTACCTAACCATAGGTAGCAGTTTTTTATCAATAGGAATAAAATAATCTGATTCAAAGTTAAACTCATTTATTATTATTATTCTTTAGAATTAATTCTTTTTTCAAAAATTGTGCGGTAAAAGATTTTTCAATTTTGCAGATTTGTTCAGGTGTGCCATAGGCAACAATTTCGCCTCCATTTTTGCCTCCTTCTGGTCCAAGATCAAGAACAACATCAGCCACTTTAATAACATCTAGATTGTGTTCAATGACGACCACTGTATTTCCTCTATCTACAAGTTTTTGTAGTACCAACAACAAGTGTTCAATATCTTGAAAATGCAATCCTGTCGTAGGCTCATCTAGTATATACAATGTATTTCCAGTATCTCGTTTGGATAATTCTTCTGCAAGTTTAACCCTTTGCGCTTCTCCTCCGGATAAGGTTGTTGCTTGCTGTCCTAGTGTAATATAACCTAATCCAACTTGATTCAAAGTATTTAATTTGCGGTAGATGTTGGGAATATTTTCAAAAAACTTTGTAGCAACTTCTACGGTCATATCCAACACATCTCCTATGGATTTTCCTTTGTATAAAACTTCCAGCGTCTCCATATTGTAACGCTTACCATGACAGGTTTCACAATGTACATAAACGTCTGGAAGGAAATTCATTTCAATGACTCTCATTCCGCCTCCTTCACAAGTTTCACATCTTCCTCCACGTACATTGAATGAAAATCTTCCGGGTTTGTATCCGCGAATTTTTGCTTCCGGCAATCCACAAAACAAATTTCTAATCTCCGTAAAAACACCAGTGTAGGTTGCAGGATTTGACCGAGGGGTTCTTCCAATGGGAGCCTGATCTACCTCAACTACTTTATCAAGATGTTCTATTCCAGTAATTTTTTGATAAGGAAGCGGTCTTTGTAAGCTATTGTAAAAATGGGCGCGAAGAATTGGATATAGTGTCTCATTGATTAAACTCGATTTGCCACTTCCAGAAACTCCTGTTACACAAATAAAACATCCAAGCGGAAGTTTTAAACTTAGGTTTTTTAGGTTATGCCCATTGGCACCAATTAAAGTAAGAAAATTTCCATTCCCTTTTCTTCTTATTTTTGGCAATTCAATATTGAGTTCTCCTGAAAGATACTTTGCAGTTGTTGAGTTTTTATTTTTTAAAAAATCTATTGGTACACCTTGAGCAACTAAATTACCCCCATGAATTCCTGCACCAGGACCCAAATCAATAATATAATCGGAAGCCAGCATAATATCTTTGTCATGTTCAACCACAATAACGGAGTTTCCTAGATTGTTGAGTTCATGAAGTGATTTAATCAATCTTTGATTGTCTCGTTGATGTAATCCAATGGATGGTTCATCCAGAATATAAGTGATACCACTTAATTGTGATCCAATCTGTGTTGCTAATCTTGTTCTTTGAGATTCGCCTCCACTTAATGTATTGGTTGGTCTATTTAAATTCAAATATTCTAAGCCAACATAAAGAAGGAACTCAAGTCTAACTCTAATTTCTTTTAGAATGTCTTTGGCAATAAGTATTTGTTTAGGCGATAATCTAATTTCAAGATTTTTTAACCAATGGTGTAAATCTTGAATATCCATTGTAGCTAACTCTGCAATATTGGCGCCATCGATTTTAAAAAACAAAGAATCTTTTTTTAATCGGGTTCCTTTACAAGATGGACAGTCTTCGATTTTCATAAAATCTTCTGCAAACTGTCTAATTTTTTCAGAACTAGAATCTTTGTACCATCGTTTAAGCATTCCAAATATTCCTTCACTTGCTAAATGATATCCATCTTCTATCCAGCTGTTTTTTGGATCAATGGGATAAGTGTCATCTCCTCCATAAAGAATGGAGTCCAACGCTTTTTTGGGTATTTTTTTTATTGGAGTTTCGTATGTAAATTTATGACGATCCGCTATTTGTTTCAGATTTTTAAAAAGTATAGTATCTCTCACTTCTCCAAGTGCAAGGATTCCTTGTTCTCTTATACTTTTATTGTCATCAGGAATAAGTAAATCCAAACTTACTTCATGAATTTTTCCCAATCCTTTGCACTCTGGACAATATCCATAAGGAGAATTAAAAGAGAATGAATTTGGAGAAGGTTCATCATAGGACAAACCACTTATAGGATCCATTAATTTTTTACTAAATGGAAATAGTTTTAGAGTTTCGGTGTCTTCAATAAAGACCAGATCATTTCCAATTCTTAATGCCGTCTGAAGACTATAAGTAAGACGATCTGCTCTATCCGTTAGAACCTGAATTCTATCGACTAGAACTTCGATGTCGTGAATTTTAAATCGATCGAGAATTAATCCCGGTTTCAATTCTGTAATCACACCATCAATTCGAACCTTGTTAAATCCTTGCTTGCGAATACTATCGAAAAGTTCTCTATAATTTCCTTTTCTTGAACGAACTACAGGAGCCAGAATACTAATATGTTTATTTTCAAATGATTCCATAATGGAAGTGATCATTTGATCTTCTGAGTATCTTACCATTTTTTCTCCTGTAACATGAGAATAAGCATCAGAAGCCCTTGCAAAAAATAATCTAAAAAGATCATAAATTTCAGTAGTAGTTCCAACAGTAGATCTAGGGTTCCAACCCGTTGTTTTTTGTTCAATGGAAATAACTGGACTAAGGCCATCAATTTTTTCAACATCAGGTCTTTCGATGTTACCTATAAATTGTCTGGCATAACTTGAAAAAGTCTCCATATAACGTCTTTGCCCTTCAGCATATATCGTATCAAAAGCAAGAGAAGACTTTCCACTACCTGATATTCCAGTTACAACAACTAATTTATATCTTGGAATTCGAAGAGATATATTGTTTAAATTGTGCTCTTTGGCACCAATAATTTCAATATAATCTAATTCCTTAAAATCTAGTTCTTCTGGCATAATTGAGTTGAATCTGCAAAGTTATAAACTTCAGTCACATATTGTATAATATTGTAAATAAATAGAATCTTATGAGTTCATGTTTTAATTTATTTACCTTTGCAATACAATGCATAATTTAATTCACTGTGAGGATAAAAAGTCTATTACCAATGCATCTATTTCGGAGATAGATTCTTTCTATGGGCGAATGACTATTATCTCTTTCCAAAATTATATTTTATTTTCTTCTTTCGAAGATTTAAGTTATTCGAATCATTATATAAAACTTATTTATCCCAATATAGTTCTTACTGAGCAACTGTCAAATCCTATTCTATCAGCCATTGACTGTATGAATGGAAATTCAAATTCAGTTTTAAATCTACTTGTAATAGGAAGTACATTTCAAATCAGCGTATGGAATGAATTACTAAAAATTCCTTATACCAAAACTTCAACTTATAAGAGA
>JBDSHL010000173.1:0-13852 GCA_039918515.1 Saprospiraceae bacterium
AAGACTAATATGGTGGATAATTATTTTTTGATACAATTACTGGTATGATAGTTCCTCAAGAATATTATTTGAATTCCGATGTTTGCTTTCTTGCAAAAGATTTGCTTGGTAAATTATTAATTTCCAACATTGACAATCAATTTTGCTCTGGTATAATTGTCGAGACTGAAGCTTATAGAGGTCCTGATGATATTGCTTCTCACTCCTTTGCCAATAGAAGAACACTAAAAAATAATACAATGTACCTAAAGGGAGGCTGTTCTTATGTTTACATTTGTTACGGAATACATCATTTATTTAACGTGATAACTGCTCATGAAAATGTTGCTCATGCGGTGTTGATTAGAGCAATAGAACCTGTTGCTGGAATAGATTTTATGATTCAAAGAAGACCCGAAAAAACTTTGTATAACAATCTTACCAAAGGACCTGGATCTCTATCTCAGGCTCTTGGAATAAATAAAAACTTTGATTCTGTGGAACTATGGAATAAAAATTCTCCTATACAAATACACAACCTGAATACAAAATATGCCTCTACAGAAATAGCTAGCTCTCTAAGAATTGGGGTTGAATCAGCAGGAGAATCAGCTTTATGGCCTTGGCGTTATTTTGTCAAGAGTTCTCCCTACGTAAGCGCTCACAAGAAAATCTTCATACCTTAGTTCTGAGACTTTATTGAATTTATCTTTGGCTTATACTTATTAATTTCTTTTTACTTCTTATGAAAGCATATGAATAACTAAATAAAATAATTAAAATTGGGATAGCAAAAAAGAAAGGCAACACTTTATCAAAAGTTTCCTTCATCTTTGGTAATAAAGGTTGAATAAAAAAATGATTCGATATTCCCAAGAACAATGTTATAATCAAGAACAATACGGATATCCCTAGATATACTCTTGCTTCATATTGCTCTTGCTTATAAATCAAATTAAATAATCTTCTCTTGATGTGGTCATCTTCAGGAGCTAACAATCTCAGATTTATATAAACTTCTTGTGCCGCCAGAATTTTATTCTCTTCTATAAGTTGTTCTGCTTTTATAACAAGGATCTGATGGTATATTATTTTATAATGTTCCGTAAATTCTTCTTGATTTAAGATTTCAAAAATGGCTTGATTAGAAATTTTATGAAACAATTGGGCTTTTTCAAGATGAAATAATGCCTTCAAGTATGCCAGTTTAATTTCTATATATTCATCAAATGCCAGAACTTGAATTTCCTTAGAATAGAAATTACAAAATGCTAAATATTCATAATGACCTTGTTCAGGAATATTGCGAAACATTTCGAATATTTTCGAAAGTTTAATCGTTCTATTACTAAATGTGCTCATCTATTATTTTATACAAAATTGGTCTTGAAGGAACAGCATCTAGCTCCATGTCCGCTAGTTGCAAATTTAATATATATTCTCCATCAATAATTTCATTTGGAACATAAATCAACTCTGTTATGGTACAATTATCTCCTCGATCACCTGACCAGAAAGTTCGATGAGCTTCAAGCTTGCTTCCATCTTCTTCCCTATCCACGGAAGGTATATCCACCAATAAGTGCTGAATTCCCAAATCTACAATATACTTCATGGCATCCTTAGAAAAATAAGTAGGGTTGGTACCCGAATATTTTCTCGACTTTTTGGAATCATCATTCGGAAGACATCTTATGCATAATGCTTCTGTTGAAGTTTCATCCATCATGCTAATCAGAGTATCTCTTTCGATTCTTAAGTCACCGTTTTCTAACTTTGTAGGATAAATACTAAGTAATGTTACAGTAAAAAAATATTTATTGAGAATTTTATTTACTGAAATAAAATCTTTCGTTATGTGACCACAACATTCTGTATGTGTTCCACCCCCGTGAACATTTAACTTGACATTGGTGAAATTAACTGGACCTCCTTCTATCATTGAACCGACGAAATCTCCCATCCTAACTGGTTCAAAGCTGAAATATGGTGCGTAGAAGCAATTGGTTTGTTCGATTCGTTGCGTATAAGGTATAGAAATTTCAATCCCTTCTTTGAGATTTATTAGATATTCCTTATTGTTATAATGAATCCTGGATTTCATTTGCTAATTTCTTTGATCGAGTCCCCAATATAATTTGGTTTGAATGGTATGAAGAAATCCAACTGGTTTTAGTTGAACTAACTTAATTTTATAATTACATCTTCTTAAAGCAATTTGATGTTTAGAGCTAATAACCTCCACTCTGGAATCCATTGTGCATAAAAAACTATCAATTCTTCCTTCAACTTCAAAGGATAATATGGAATCATCAGAAATCACAACTGGTCTAACATTAAGATTATGCGGCGCAACAGGGGTTATTACAAAACTTGATGAATTAGGAAAAATAATGGGTCCTCCACAAGACAAAGAATAGCCCGTTGATCCCGTTGGAGTAGCTATAATCAATCCATCAGCCCAATATGAGTTTAGCAAATCTCCATTGATATAAGCTCTAATGGTTATCATTGATGAATTGTCTCTTTTCAATATTGTAACATCATTCATAGCAATTGGTATATCGCCGAATAACGGAATATTGCTTTCCATTTGCAATAAACTTCTTTCCTCTATTCTATACATCCCATTAATGAGCTGATAAATAGCATCAGGGATTAGCTTTTTCTCAATACTGGCAAGAAAGCCTAATCTTCCCATATTTATTCCCATTATTGGAATTCCTGAATCTCTTACCAAAGTGACCGTCTGCAACATAGTTCCGTCTCCTCCTAAACTTAATACCACTTTGGGCTTCTCCTGAATCAGATCTTCATAATTTTTCCAGGTTTTATCTACAAAAGCAGATCTTAAATCTTCAGGAAACTCCTGCAGAAAATCGGCAAAAATCTTAGTCTCCACTTTATGTTCTTTAAGTTGAGAAAGTAATCCTCGCAGATAAGTATTGTCCTCTTGCTTTAATTTTTGTCCAAAAATGAATAGTTTCATTAAAAAACTCTTATGGTGTGAAAGTAAAACCCAGTTTCTCCTAAGTGATTAACAGTAAAATTCGATTCTAGTTTTATAAGGCTATTTATTGAAATCTGAGATCCAATGGTAAAACTTCCTAAATTCGTATTGGTCAGATCATTCAATTGATAGTAAAATGGATCTTTTACATGAGCAGCTGAAAATCTTATGAATAATTCTGTGATCAAATTAATTTTAAATTTTGGTTCATTCTTCAAAAATTTAATGAGAGATCTTTTAAAATCAAAAAGTCTATAGTACAAGCTTTGTGAGAAATTAAAATAATCTGTGCCATTTATCTGATACAACTCATAACCATTTAAAACTGTTTGCTGACTACCTATACCAGTGTAGAGATTGAATGTCGGTTTCTTCCTTGTTAGAGAAACTTCAGATTGAATTCTTGATGACAATCGTATACGATGATTGATTTCGAAAGCCTTGCCAAAATTCACATATAGCTTTAAGATAGTTTGGTTTCTAAAATCTGATAAATAACTCAAATTGGATTCAAAATAATATCCTCTTTGTGGTCTCAATGGATCATTGTAATTATCCCATAGATATCCACTCGTTCCCTTGAAATAGAATTGCTTATTTTCACCATTTCCAAAATAATCAGGATTTAGAAATTTTATGGTATCAAGACTTTGGTTCGAGACCATTTCCAATTGTTGGTACAATTTTTTCTCACTTCCTAATCTGAATTCTGATTTTGTATAACATGATATTTTTTTAAGTCCATTTTTGTTTTCTTGAAAATAAAAGACTGATTTATTATTTACCAATTTATAAGCGATTTCTTTGTATTCAATGTATGATGCGCCAATTCCAACATTAATATTTCTATTTATTGATAGGTAAGGTTGTTTATAATACACTTCAAACTTATCCGTATATCCACGCACAATTTTAACTTTTAATTGCACGCCTCTTCCTGCCAGATTATAGTGCGTTATTCCTAGACCATAATTTATTCTTTTGAAACTATGGTTAAATTCATCCCACCAAACATTAAAGTTTCTATCCACTAATTCAAAGACAACACTAGGAAATAACAACCAGTTTTCAATTAAAATAATGGTCATCTCAATATAACAACTATTCTCAATATCTAATACATAGCTAATCTCAACATTTGAAAACAAACTGGTTCTTCTTAAATTGGATTTTACTTCTTCAATTTTACTTAGAAATAAATTATTCTGGATACTATCGCCTTCTTTAATTCCACCTTCAAGCTTAATTAACCATTCTTTAGTCTTCTCATTGCCTTGTATAGATATTTTTTTGACAATTAATTGTGTACATGAATTTTGAGAATTCACACTAACATAAGAAATTAACCAAACTAATATCGAAAAAAAAATATTCTTTCTTAGTTGATTATACATTCAGGTAATGCATTAATTCATCATATCTATCCTTAAAGGGTTCATAGAAATTATCTACAGAATAAACCATTTTTATTTCTATATTATGCCTATGAAAATCATTATTTAGCTGTTCAGTAAATAGTGCATTTAATCTAATCACACCTTCCAATATTTCCTGGTTTTCCTGATTTTCTTCTTGCAAAATAAAATAGTGGTCGATCCCTATATGGTGTTCTTCAATAATATTGATCATCCTTGACATTGAATAGTTAATTCTTGTTACTGCAAAAACAAAAGTACTACCTTGTTTAACGAAATTGTATTCCTCTTCATATGATTTTATCAGATCTAAAGTTCTAATTGAACCAAGATACTCGTTTTGATTATTTATTATTGGAATTGAACTTAGCCTGTGTCTTGCAATAAGAATCCATACTTTGAAAATTGGATCATCCACACCAGCATATACATTTAATTCAATGTCGGCGATACTTAAATTTTTACTTTCATCATAAGTATCTATCCTGTCAATGCTTAATATACCTAAATATTTATCTTTATTTGTAACGGCAAGATGCTCTACTCCATAATTTAGGAAAGCATTTTTTACATTAGATAATTTATCACCGATTTTTACAGATTGAAGTGTTCTTGGAATATTATGGATATACATTATTTATTATCTTCTTTTAACTGTTCTTGAAATAGAATACTATAACTGCTTTTAGGTTCATACATAGTTTTTGCTCTTTGGGTTTTTATTTCTTCCAACAAATTAATCTCTCTTGATTTAAGTTCATCGACCATGACTTGAGTTAATCGGAAACTATTGGCTTTAAATTTCTCAAATACCGGTATTATTCTAATATAAGCCAATTCGTCTTGTTCCAATATCTTAGTTCCTTCTTTGAAACCTAAGGCCATTGATCGATCAAGATGCCTAAACGCCTCAATTGCATTTTCATTTAGGGAATATGCACAAGCAAGATTAAAGTGTATAGCAATGTCATTTGGATTTTTATCAAGTGCTTTTGTAAAGTCTTCAATGGCTCCCTTTAGATCATAATCTTTTAATTTCTTAATACCCGTTTGTTTAAGGGTTTCTACTTCTTTTCTCACTTTCAGGCCATCGAAAATTCCCTTAGAATTTGTCTGAGTAGTAACTTCATCTTCATCCAGTAAAATATACTTTCCAGTCCTTTTTCTTTGATCCTTTGTCTCTTGTCTTCTATTGCCATATCTATCACGAAAAAATCTGCTGTTGTATTTCTGATCAAATTCATTTTGATCCATCATAAGAAGCTTAAATGCATCATAGAATCCGATTAAAGTGGTTATTGCAAATCCCAATATTGAAAAAGACATAAATACCTTTATTCCTATATACAATAATCCCAATTCAGGTTGTCTTAGATAAAATCTATGAACGCCCCAGGTACCTGCCATAAGAGCTAATCCGGCCGCTATCCACTTATTTTTCATTCATATAATATTTAAAACTTAGAATGGCTATATCATCAGGTATATCTAGATCTTTGCAATAATCTAATGCATTATTCATAATATTTTTAGATAATTTTTCTGCGCTCATAGATATATTCTCCAAAATAAGTTGCCTAAGCCTTTCTATGGTATAATTTTCGCCTTGATTGTTTTTTATATCGACCAATCCATCTGTAAATGCTACCAATGTACAATCTCCATCTAACTCAATCATTCCTTCACTTATCTCTGGCAATTCATCGAAATGACCTATAATTGTACAGGTTGCTTTTAACTCAATGCATTTATTATTTTTTATTAAAAGTGGTGGAATATGTCCTGCATTGACATAGTACATTCTCTTTTTTTCTAGGTCTACAACGGCAATGAATAAGGTTAAGTATTTTTCTCCTTTAGTAATTTTTGAAACCGTTTGGTTTAGTGCAATGACAAGTGTCTCAAGGTCTCTATATTGTTGCCCCAGATTCTGAATCAATGCTTGAAAATTAGCCATGATCATTGCACCTGCAACTCCCTTACCAGATACATCTGCAATACAAAAACTTATTTTATTTTCATTGAATTTTATAAAATCAATGTAGTCTCCACCAACTTTGTAATGTGGTCTGTATTGATTAGCTAATTCATAATTTTTGCCAGATGGCATAACATTTGGAATAAGCATTTGCGTTACTTCATTTGCAAATTCCAATTCTTTTTCCTGAGAAATCTGCATTCGCACTAATCTTTTATTCTCCGATGCAACAGCTATGATGTTGGTTAGTGAGGTGATAAATTGTATATTGTTATAAATATCAGATCCTTCCTTTATTCCACTAATCAAAGAATATGCAATCGCTTGCTTCTTATGATATACCGGAATGATAAATTCAAATGTTTGAAGCGCTTCATCGTCTGTAGGCTTTATAGTGTGAAGCCTTTCAAATTTGATAAATTTAGAAGCCAACAATTCGTCATCAATATTTTTGTCAATATTATATTCTACGAATATTTTCCATTTATTGTCTTCTTTTAGAAACAATGCTATCTTATCCAAACTTAATTCCCAAGCAAGAAAATCTTTATACATTCGATAAATATCCTCCTGCGGTAAGTTTTCGTTAATCGCTTGAGTGATATTCAGCAAAGAAGTCATTTGTAGTTGCTTTAGACTTAAAGCATTCTCCATTTTTGTCAATGTAGCCTCTATACCCATTTATTTCTTAATAAGCTTGACGTCCAATTTATCTCGCAAGTGATTAGCAATTATTTGAAAAGATAATATGAGCAAAACTAAAACAATAGCTGGAATTAATGATTGGAGAATTTGACCATTAAAAGCTTGCGTGTACTGATCTTGTAGAATATTGCCCAATGTTGGTATAGGTGCTTGTAAGCCTAGGCCCATAAATGAAAGTCCAGATTCCAATAAAACTGCCATTGCAAAATTGCTGGAACATTGTACCAATAGCGGACCTCCTATATTGGGCAATATCTGACTGACAATTATCCTATGGTCAGAATAACCCATGGCTCTACTTGCTTGGACAAAATATTGCTGCTTTATTGAGATCACCAATCCTCGAACTAATCTAGCTATGTCTGCCCAAATAGTAATGCCAATTGAAAGAAATAATGAACTAATATTTCGACCAAAAGTCATTAGGATCACAAAAGCAAGTAAAATGGTCGGAAGCGCCCAAAAAATACCAATGATAAAAGAGATGATTTTGTCCGTTTTTCCTCCATAATAACCAGCTATTGCTCCAAAGAAAACGCCTATGGTCATTGCAAAAATCACCGAGAGTAGCGCTACCAGTAAGGTATATCTTATCCCAATAATGAGCCTACTTAACAAATCTCTCCCATACCTGTCCGTTCCGAGCATATAATACCTGCACTTAACTTGAGTATCTGTCGAATCTGCTAAGGTTAATTTCTGAAAATCATTACTTCCATTGATCCTTTCCTTAATCGTTCTAGTCACAATCGTATCTTCACTGGATTTAAAACAAGCTTTACTCATCGGCTTTAAGAAAGCGTTTTCCAAGACCTGTGTATTGCAGAATCTAGACTTGTCTGGTGTAATTAGATATGCCAAGATCGCACTCCCAGTAAATAATGCTAAAACGATGTATGCGAAATAAATAATTGACTTCAAGCGCTATAATTCTTTGTTCAATTTTGAATTCAATGCATGTCGTTCAAAATCTCTTTCTGTTTTAATCTTAAGTTTTCTTTCAAATGCTGTTTCTAAATCAATTTCCATTTGATTGGCTAAGCAATAGGTGACAAAAATAATATCCGATAATTCCTCTCCTAGTTGTTCTTTTAAATGAAGTGGCTTTTCATCCTTTTTCCATGATTGTTCCCCATATTCTCGAATCATCAACCTAGATAATTCACCGACTTCTTCGACCAGTTGCCCTAAGTTGGTTAGTTCATTGAAATAGCCATGTCCTATACTCTTAATCCACACTTGAACGTCTTCTTGTTGTTTTCTCATTCTTTATTTTTTGAATCAATGATGATCGTCACGGGACCATCATTAATTAAGCTAATTTTCATATCTGCTCCAAAAATTCCTTCGACCACTTTGCCTGAAAAAAGTGATTTTATTTTCATGATCAATTTCAAATATAGCAATTTCGCTAATTCCGGCTTGGCAGATCTAGTAAATCCTGGTCTGTTGCCTTTCTTTGTACTTGCATATAAGGTGAATTGACTTACAATCATCAACTCTCCATTAATTTCATTCAAAGACAAATTCATCATATCATCGCTATCCTTAAATATTCTTAACCCAATAACTTTTGAACTAAGCCAATCTATATCCTGATCTGTATCTTCATTTTCTATACCCACTAGAATTAATAGACCATAATTAATACTACAGATTAATTCATTGTTTACTTTTAAGTTTGCTTCATTTACTCTTTGAATTATAACTCGCATGTTACAATTTGTTTTAATTATTAATATTACTTTTGAAGTATTGATCTAGTAATTAAGAACACAATATAAAATATTATTCACATATAGATAAAATTATATATTTATTCATCTATTGGTCATGCCCTATAAATATTTCTTATTGCAGCATTAATAAACA
The DNA here is from genome assembly GCA_039918515.1 of Saprospiraceae bacterium. Classification (GTDB taxonomy): domain Bacteria; phylum Bacteroidota; class Bacteroidia; order Chitinophagales; family Saprospiraceae; genus Vicinibacter. The sequence continues at coordinate 8,960 of JBDSHL010000173.1, forward strand.
TTTATTGTGGAAAACTACTTTTAATATATTGATAAAAATTATATATTAGATACTTATATATGTAAACCAGTATTTGACTAACTTAATGTGGAAAGGAGCAAATTACCAACAAAAAATTAATGTTTAGTTATAAACATGTGTTGCTAACAATGCTTATAAATACTTGATTCTCAATATCTAATTTGTGGATTACTTGTTGAATTCTAATCATTTTAATTTATTAACAATCTAACAGTCCTATTATTATTTGTTTTATTTATTAATTTATTAAATATAATATATAAGTAAATAGCATTTTTTGAATTTTGATTTGTGAATTAATAATTTGAATATTGCATCATGGAATTTGGGGTTTATCGAAAATATATAAAAATCTGGCTCTGGTCCGGTGTAGTTATGATTTTTGCCCAAATCATTCTTGGTGGAATTACTCGTCTAACTGGAAGCGGTCTTTCGATTACACATTGGGATATTATAACTGGAGTTGCATTTCCACTAAGTGAGAAAAAATGGTTATATGAATTTAATCTATATCAACAAACGCCACAATATCAAAAAATTAATTTTGGAATGAGTTTATCTGATTTTAAATTCATTTATTTCTGGGAATATTTACATAGAATGTGGGCACGAATAATGGGATTTGTTTTTATAATTCCTTTTTTATTTTTCTCTTTCAAAAATCTTATTGATAGAAAACTATTGATTGATCTATTCATAGTAATTTTACTTGCTGTTGTTGTTGCATCGTTGGGTTGGATAATGGTTGCCAGCGGCTTAATGAATAGACCTTGGGTGAATGCATATAAATTAAGCTTTCATTTAACTGCAGCTACTTTGTTGTTAAGCTACTTATTTTGGACTGCATTAAAGTATCATTATTCGATAGATAGTTCTTATATAAAATTAAAGCGTTCAGTAGCACTTATTGTTGTTCTTATTTTTATTCAAATATTTTTAGGAGGCGTTATGAGTGGAATGAAAGCAGGTTTAGCTGCTCCTACTTGGCCTGATGTAAATGGTAAAATGATTCCGCAAGAAGTCTCCTTAATTTTTTCTTCATCTGAAGAAATATTAGGCAATTATGAAGGATCACATGTAAGTTCAATAATCATTCAATTTATTCATCGATCCTTCGCTTATATTATTTTTATTACTGCGATTTTTATGACTTTACTTTATTACATTAGAGCTAGAATGAGTCCTTATTTATTGTTTCGAAATTTAGTCGGAATAATTTTGATTCAAATTATATTAGGTATTCTTACTTTAATAAATTGTATTGGATCAATTCCAATATTATTTGGCGTTCTTCATCAATGTATTGGAATTTTAGTTTTGTTGTATTCTATCTTTATATGTTTTAAATTGAGTTTGACAACAAAAGAAAGCTTCTATAAACCTCTTTATTAAAAAAGTTTTGGTCATTTTTTTAAATTTGTTACATTTGTCACATAGAAAATAGTATTTGGATGAGTTTAGAGATCAAAGTAGAGGGTAAATTTCGATATGTAGAATCTAGAGAAGATGGACGGGTCATACTATTATTACATGGCTTGTTTGGTGCTTTAAGTAATTTTTCAGGGATTATGGATTATTTCGGAAGCACTTTTAGGGTAGTAATACCCTTACTTCCAATTTATGAACTCCCGATTCATCAAGTTTCATTAGGTGGATTGGTAAAGTATATTAAAGAGTTCGTCAATGAAAAAAACCTTAAACATATCAATATTCTAGGGAATTCACTAGGAGGACATTTAGCTTTATTATATGCTCTGGAGGAACAAGAAAATTTAGATTCTTTAACGATTACAGGAAGTTCTGGATTATTCGAATCTTCAATGGGAAGCAGTTTTCCTAAAAGGGGTGATTATGAGTATATAAAGAATAAAGCGGCGGAAACTTTTTATGACCCAATAGTTGCTACTAAGGAATTGGTCGATGAAGTGTTTGAAATCACAAGGGATAGGTTAAAGGCTATTCGAATTATTGCCACAGCCAAATCAGCAATTCGACACAATCTTGCTGATAAATTGCATCTTTTGACTTTACCAACCCTAATAATCTGGGGTAAAAACGATATTGTAACTCCACCTTTTGTGGGAGAGAAGTTTAATGAATTAATCGTTGGGTCTAAGATTTTCTTTTTAGAAAAATGTGGTCATGCACCAATGATGGAAAAACCAAGTGAATTCAATGAAATATTAAATAACTTTCTCAATGAAATAAAATAGTTTGATGAGTTATAAAGCAACGAAATTGTGACTTAAAGGGTCTTAATAGTCTAATATGCCATGCCACCCATGCATTTGAATGAAGTTATACAAGGTTGTTTGGCAGGCAACTCATCCAGCCAAAAAGAGTTATTTGATCGGTTATCCGGTAAAATGATGGCTGTATGCTTAAGATATTCAAGAGATAGAATGGAAGCAGAGGATCTTTTACAAGAAAGCTTTATAAAGATTTATCATAACCTTTCGTCTATCAAAAGTGAAGGCAATTTAGAAATGTGGGTTAGAAGAATAGTAGTTAATACCTCCATTAAAAGGTATCATAAACTAAGCTATCAGAACGAAGCGCCGTCAAGTGATATGATGCCAGATGTAGAAGTAGGGATGAACGCTTATGATAGTATGGTTTATGATGAACTACTTTCTATGATAAACGAATTGCCTGATGGATATAGAATAGTCTTTAATTTGTACGCTATTGAAGGATATTCTCATAAGGAAATAGCAGAATTATTAAATATTAAGGAAGGAACTTCTCGATCTCAGTTGGTTAAAGCGAGGATGGCCTTGCAAGAGAAATTTAAAAAAAGTCAAAAAATGGTGATATGATTAAAAATAGTGAACATCACGAAATAGATAAGCTATTTAAAAAGAAGCTAGAGAATTTAGATCTTGGCGCTCAGGCTCATTTATGGGAAAGGGTTAAGACTGAATTAGACAAAAATAAAAAATCGTCCAGAATTTTGGCTTTTGGGTGGTTTACTAAGCTTTTTGTACTCTTTACATTATTAAGTTTTAGTGCAATACTAGCCTATAAGTTCGGTTTTAAAGAGGAAAAGAAATCATTGGAAAAGCCTTCAGAAAAAACTTTAATCTTAAGCGAAACTTCCATCGAAATCGCAAATATTGATTCAAAAGCTAAAATAAATCAGGAATTCAATGAAAATTTGAATGAAACAGACATTTCTAACAGTAGTTCTTTTAAAATTAGAGCAAATAACATAACATTTAACTTAAATAAAAAAGCACAAACCACTGATAATCAACAAATTATACTAAAAAATAAAAACAATATCAGCGAAAAATCTTTCATTTTAACGAATTCAAAATCCGATCAAAAGATTGCACAATTCCCTCTTAATTCCAATGTGAACCTTAGAATTTCAAATCCTTCAGAAGAAGGTTGTGGTAATGAACATGTTACTTATTCAGAAGCTTTAAATGTTAGTTCACTCGCTATTCAAGAAAAAAGATCTTTATTCAATTTTGAATTCATAAAGCCAACAACTATTAATTCTTTTTTAATTCAATCAAAAGCCAAAGCGAAAAGAAGAAAGAGAGATGTTAACGATGATTGCTTTCAAAGAAATATAAGTCCACTCTCACACTTTGCTTTAGATGCCTATTATTCGCCCGAAATATCTATGAGGACAATGGTTGCCAAAGATGAACCTTCAATTCTTTATACTCAGAAAAGAGCTGGTTCTGAATCCTATGTAGGTGCAAGTTCATTTGGATTCAGAGCGTCATATGTAAACAAGCAAGGAATTGCGATAAGAACAGGAATTAATTTTTGTAAAATAAAGGAAAGGTTCGAATTCTTGTCAAGAAGTGATTCTGGTTGGGTCTTTCATACTTACCCGGTTGGTTCAGGAAAGCCAAAAGATTCAACTTGGGTAGCTATGAATGTAATTGAGAAAAGATATAACACCTATAAATTCCTTGACGTTCCAATAATACTAGGTTATGAAATAGATTTGGCAGACTTCGTTTTCTCGTTGAACGCTGGTTTAGGATTCAATATATCTAGTAGCTATGCAGGTAAGGTTTATTCAAAAGACTTAGTAACGACCATTGATCTTAGTTCTGCAAAATCAGATGTTAGTTCTGAAAACTATTTTAAACAGAAAATTGGTATAAGTATAATAGGCAGCTTTGGCTTGAACTATAAGATAAACCGAAAATTAATGCTATTAGCTGAACCAACGATCAGATATTATATGAAGCCTATTACATCTTCAAGCTACCCAATAGACCAAAAATATCTGCAATTAGGGATTTCTACTGGATTGAGATATAGAATATTCTAATTTATAAAATATAATTATTAAAGGCTCGATCGTAATCGGGCCTTTTTTGTTTCACGTGGAACAGAATTACTCTTTGCCCCGTCTAACATAACTTTATAAACAAAGGATCCGCCAAAAGCGGAGAAAATGGGACTAAATATCAATTCAAAGCGGAATTAATTCAGAATTGCTGATGTAGTCGTAATTATTATCAAAGTATTCCATACTACTTATCTGAATTTGATGTCAAGTCCTTCACTTATATAATTTAAGCAAGAAATGGATTGGGTTTAACCCGCTTTATGCAATAGACTTTTTATTACAAGCCAATCCGCCCGCGAGCTGGCGGATCAAATCCCGATAGCTATCGGGAGCACTTCCTCGAATTTTTATCCTCACCATGGGGGTGAATTTAGGATCACGCTGCTTACGCAGTTCCTTCACTTGGCATACTTTTGTATGCCACCTGGAGTTTGGTTATATTGAAAATAATTTAAAAATAATTGGCTAAAATGTAGTGCAGATGGTGGTTTATAGTATATCTTTGTAACTAGTTAAAATACTAGATATGGGATATATTACTAAAATACAAT
>JBDSHL010000174.1:0-2022 GCA_039918515.1 Saprospiraceae bacterium
ATATCCTTTTAAAAAAATATCTATGGAATGTCCTTCCTCCATAATAATACTTAATTTATCAAGGAAAATTAAAAATTTGTCGCCATTGAACTTTACATTTTTGTCAAAGAAAGTATCAATTTCAATCATGGCTTTGTTTCTCGCTGCCCCCTTAAGAACATTGGCAAATTGATACATATACAAACCCTTTTTTGCAACATAATCATTGTAGATTTTAGAAAACAAAATGTCGGTTGTGTCTAATTCAGATCTTGGATTCGGCAAATCATTATCAAAAAACAATCGAATTGGAAGCAACCTTCTCAATTCAGCTATGGCACTTAATTCAAGAAACATTTTACGAACCACAGGATTTTCTTTAGATGCTGAAGCTGCAGTCAAATTTATTGTATCTGATTCGTATTTATGTTTACTTGCAATCACTTGATAATTTCGCCCTTGTAAAATATTAAATACAAATTGATTTGTATCATTATTTGTCTTTTGGTCAACTAAGACCTGTCTATCTACATCCCAAAGTGAAATTGCAACTCCTTTTAAACTAAAATTAGTGGTTCTTTCAAAAGTTGATATTTGCAGCTCTTTCTTTTGGGTTAGAAATATTTTTTTTCTAATAGGTTCAAAGTTGTACAAATCTACCGTACTCACAAGAACAGAATCCCCTAAATAATTAGATTTTTGAGCAATGATTTTATACTTTCTATCTTCAATTAACTTAAACATATGAACTGATTTATCTGAAAGTTCAGAAAATTGAATTAAAGTATCACCTTCTGTTATATCTATTAGATTTACCCTTGCTCCCTGGAGGTCTAAAGAATCATAACCATCTTTAATGGTAACGAACAAATCAACACTTCGAGGTGTACTATTTATTTTATAAATATCATAACAACAGGCCTGTAACGATTCATCTAAATAAGTTGAACCCGGTCGATCACTTGCCAAGTAAGACACCGTTTCATCATTTTTTGTAAAATAACATATTTCGTCATAACTAGAATTAACACTTTTTCCTAAATTAATAACTTTAAGAGAATCTTTTCCTTTCCAACTATATTTATAAATATCAAACCCTCCAAATCCCAAATGATTATTGCTACTAAAGAACAAAGACTTGGATTTAGAAGAATAAAATGGAGAATACTCGTCTCCTATGGTATTAATATAATTTAAATTTTCAGGAGAAGAACAAGAACCATCTTCATTAAGAAGAACTGTCCAGATATCAAATCCACCCATTCCATTGGGTCGATTACTCGAATAATAGATTCTGTATATTCCATCTTCTTCTATGATATTGGCATGCGTTGAAGAATACCCAGCTTGGTTTACTTGTTCAGGAAGGCTTTTGCCTTTTGACCATTTGCCATTGACTAAACTTTTGTAATAAACCTTGCAATGAAGTTTAGTTGACTGCTCTTCAGGAATACAAATACTGTAAACAAATCTAGTATGATCATTTGAGAAACAAGGACCTGATGCGGACATCTTCTCATCTATGAGCCCATCTTCAATTCTTAGAGGTTGGCCATCTTTTTCGTTGACTTTAAATATATATGGTGAAAAGTCTAAAGCACTTTTAGATTTCTTTACATCTTTTTTTCTTAAACCGCTATAATATAGTGTATCACCATTCACAAATGGGCTTGATTCGTTCTCAGGAGTATTAACGCCTGTTTCGATTCTTTTTATTTTAATTAATGGATCTTTATTATTATGATTTTCCTTAGCCCATGCGACTTGATTAATCCTACTTTCAACCATTTCAAATTCTTTACTAGACGCATCAAGATTTGGCAAATAGCTTTTATAAAAATTTGAAGCTTCTGCATATCTTCCTGTACTGAACATGATTTCTCCAAGATAAAAATTGATATCAGCATGCCTTGATTCAAATTCAGTTCTGCTCAATTGTCTTAAATACATTTCTGATCGACCATATGCATTTAACTTAAAATCTACAATTCCTCCCAAATAAAGTAAAGTATCGGTCATCTGCTTATACTCCAAAGCCTTATT
>JBDSHL010000175.1:0-5889 GCA_039918515.1 Saprospiraceae bacterium
TGAACAGACTTTATTTGCTTTCAAGGATGGTAAGCCATTGAATATGATTCTTGATGATGGTGGCGATTTAACCAATATGGTGTTGGATAACTTTTCTGAACTTGCAGCAGACATCAAAGGAATTTCAGAAGAAACGACTACTGGTGTTCATAGACTTTATGAAAGAGTAACTAAAGGAACATTACCATTCCCTGCAATCAATATTAATGATTCTGTAACTAAATCTAAATTTGACAATAAATACGGTTGTAAGGAATCCCTTGTAGACGCTATTCGTCGTGCGACCGATATTATGATGGCGGGTAAAGTTGCTGTTGTTGCTGGATATGGAGATGTTGGAAAAGGTTCTGCTGCATCACTTAAAGGAGCAGGTTGTCGAGTAATAATTACTGAAATTGATCCTATTTGTGCGCTTCAAGCAGCTATGGATGGATTCCAGGTTTTAAAAATGGAAAATGCTGTTAAACTTGCTAATATCATAGTTACAGCTACTGGAAATAAAGACATCATTTCTGCCAAGCATTTCAAATTAATGAAAGACAAAGCCATTGTGTGTAATATTGGACACTTTGATAATGAAATTGATGTTGCATGGTTGAATAATAATCACGGTTCAACTAAAATTGAAATCAAACCGCAAGTAGATAAATATACTATAGATGGAAAAGACATTTTGTTACTAGCTGAAGGACGACTTGTAAATTTAGGTTGTGCAACTGGTCACCCATCTTTTGTAATGTCTAATTCATTTACCAATCAAGTATTGGCTCAATTGGAATTATGGAGCAATTATAGTAAATATGAAAATAAAGTCTATATGCTTCCTAAGCATCTTGATGAGAAAGTTGCTAGATTGCACTTAGCAAAAATAGGTGTTGAATTAGAAGAACTAACGAATGATCAAGCAGAATATATTGGAGTTTCTACCTCAGGACCATTCAAACCAGATTATTATAGATACTAATCAATTAATTTTTAATGTTATTATAGAAATTCCGCAAAACAGAAATGTTCTGCGGAATTTTTTTTCATTATGTCTAAAATAATAATTTCCTTTTGCATTTCAATACTTTTTGCACATTCTTATCTATGTGCGCAAAGTAATGCTAAGAATTTTTTTGTGAAATCAGATAGCTTTAATCATAAAAGATTTGTGATCGCTTCGAGTTTCGCAGGAATTAGTTATTCTGTATTTTCAATAGGCTTATATTCTGCTTGGTACAAAAAAAATCAACTGACTAAATTCCACACATTCAATGATTGGTCAGAGTGGAAGCACATGGATAAGTTTGGTCATTTCTATTGTTCCTATTTTCAATCTTCACTAATTAATAATGGAGCTAAGTGGACAGGACTTAAGGACGGCCCATCATTGTTGTGGTCAATTGGAATATCTACTTTGTTTCAATCGACAATAGAAATATTTGATGCTTTTAATCCCAAATGGGGATTCTCTTGGTCTGACATTGGTGCTAATTTATTGGGAAGTTCTTTTTTTTTAACTCAAGAAAAATTATGGAAGGAACAGAGAATATTAGTCAAATTCAGTTCTCATAAAATAAATTATTCTTCTGAAAGTACAATGATCACTAATCGAGTTTGTACATTATATGGGAGCAATATTTTAGAAAGGTTGCTCAAAGATTATAATGCTCAAGTCTATTGGTTGTCCTTTAATCCAATAAGAACGTTTAACCATAAAAAAACTTTTTGGCCTGAATACATTAATATTGCTTTTGGTTACGGTGCTCAAGGAATGTACGGTGGAACTAAGAATGAATGGAAGGATTCAAATGGAACATTCATTCAATTATCTCCCACCCAATATCCTCGCTACAATCAGTACTATCTGGCTTTAGATTTGGATCTTCGCAAAATTCCTATTCGGAACAAATTTTTAAAAACGAGCCTTAGCATACTTAATATATTCAAATTTCCTGCCCCTGCCTTAGAATTTAATTCATTTGGCAAAACCAAATTTCATTGGTTGTTGTTTTAAAGCTAAAATATACTCATGAAAAAATTACTTTTTCTAATACCTATTATTGTAAGTATTCTGTCTTGTAGCTCTAGCAAAAAATTCAAGACCAATTCATCCGAAATTGTCAATTTCACCATACTTCAATTCAACGATTTTTATGAAATCGCTCCATTGGAGAAAGGAACCATAGGTGGAGCCGCACGTATGGCCACTTTACGAAAAAAATTATTGGAGGAAAATCCTAATTTGCTTACAGTGCTTGCTGGGGATTTTATCAGTCCTTCATTAATTGGTACACTCAAAGTAGATGGTGAAGGTATAAAAGGAAAACAAATCATTGAAGTTCTTAATGCTGTAGGAATTAATTTGGTTACTTTTGGAAATCATGAATTTGATTACGATCAGAAGACTTTACAAAAAAGGATTAATGAATCTAATTTTGATTGGGTATCCACAAATGTTAACGAGATAAAGGATGGAGTTAAAAACGCTTTTAAAAAAGAAAAAAGTGGTTTCAAAATGGCCATTCCAAGGCATGTTAGTCTAACTTTCAAAAATATTCAAGGTGGATTTGTTAATGTTGGAATCGTAGCTCCATGTATTGACGCAAACAAAGTTAAATATGTCGAATATGACGATATTAATACAAGTATTTCTCAAGAATTAAAAGCTTTAAGCAGCAATACCAATTTTTACATTTCATTAAGCCATTTAAATAAGGAAATGGATATGAAGATTGCAACTGACTTTCCAATTTTGGATTTAATTCTTGGCGGACATGAACATGATAACATGATGTTTAAAATCGGAAAAACTACCCTTACGAAAGCCGATGCTAATGCCAAATCAGCTTACGTTCACCGAATCAGTTATAATATCAAAACAAAAAAGTATAAATTAAATTCCGAACTGGTAAAACTCAACTCATCCATAGCTTTGGATGATAAAGTAAATCAAATAGTTACTCAATGGAAAGACATTGAGTCCAGAACAATTCGCAATATGGGTTTTGATCCCGATCAAGAAATTCAAGGTTCAGAAGTTAAGTATGATGCCCGAGAAACTATATTGAGAAACGAACCTGCAGATTTTACTAGTATGATATGTCGTTCAATGATGAAGACCTGCCCTACTTGTGATGCAGCTATTATGAATTCGGGAAGTGTGCGATTGGATGATGTTATTGAAGGTCATATTTCTCAATATGACATTTTAAGAGCGCTACCTTACGCAGGATCATTGGTAGAATTAAATCTTACAGGAAATCTGTTAACTAAAATTCTTGATGCTGGTTGGAATAATAAAGGTAAGGGTGGATTTCTGCAATGGGCAGAAATAACTAGAACTAATAGTGGACAATGGCTAATTAATAATTCATCAATTAATTCATCGAAATCTTATCATATAATACTCAATGAATTTCTACTTACCGGTCTTGAGAAAGGACTTGAATTTCTTACAAAAGAGAATTCAGAAATTTCCAATGTTATTACTGTGGATCCATCGAATAAAGAAAATATCAGAAGAGATATTCGACTGGTTATTATTGATTATCTAAAGAAAGGTGGGCGATAATTTAAATAAAGTCAAAAATTTCTTTGGCCCCAGATGCCAATGCTTTACATGTTTAAGATCTCCTTTAAGTCCTTTACGATTTCTCTTTGCGCACTTTGCGGTTTTTCCTTTGCATACTTTGCGGTTATTTTTCTTTTCGCTAATTACAGTTTTTCATTCCTCTATGATTAGGGTTGAAAATTTTAAAGTTTCACCAAAAAATAATTAAATATAGTTTTTAATTCATGTAATAATCAATCTATATTTGTAAATTAAAGTTTAACCGCAAAGTTCGCAAAGGAAGGCGCAAAAAACGCAAAGTCAGATGATTGAAAATGAATTAGCAAACAAAATTATTGGACTCTCTATTGACGTTCATACTGCATTAGGTCCAGGTTTGTTAGAAAGTGCTTATAAGGAATGTTTATTTTTTAAAATTAAGCAAGCTGGTTTATATGTTGAAAAAGAAAAACCGATGCCATTAATTTTTGAAGAGGTGAATTTGGAATGTGGATATAGAATTGATTTATTAGTAGAAAGAAAAATAGTCCTTGAAATTAAAAGTGTTGATGCTTTAAATGACATTCACTTTGCTCAAACATTAACATATATGAAATTAGGAAATTACAAATTAGGATTATTGATAAATTTCAATGTGTCAAGGTTGAAAGAAGGAATAAAACGAATTGTAAATGGATTGTGATTTCTTTTGAACCCTAATGCAAAGGCTTGACAATTTTACGGTTATTAATTTACGATTTCTCTTTGCGCTCATTGCGCCTTCCTTTGCGTACTTTGCGGTTATTTTTCTTAACGTTCTTTCAGGTAATATATCTTTGCTCTTACCTGCTAAAACTTTAAAAGTTAGCGGTTCTTTCTTTTAGCTCTTATGCTAATATTTGAAAAAATTGCTTTTTAAATCTATTCCTTTACAAAGCTCAATCTAGACTTAATATCTTTCATGTTAAGTTCTAAATAATAAATTCCACTTGACAAGCTATGAATATCAATTCTATACAAATCGCTAGAATTAGCTTTTGAATTAATGGTTCCTAAATCCTTTCCATCAAGATTGTAAATTCTAATTCTATCAATGATCAATTCAGATTTAATAAAAATTTCTTCCTTGCAAGGATTAGGATAAAGAAATAAACTTTCAGCAGATAAATTATGAACAGCAGTATTTATTTTTATCTCAAAAGTTTTTGTCGTCTTACATCCATTGGCATCGGTGACTTCAAGAGTATAGATTCCAGCATCTAGACTATCTTGTCTTGATACATTCAATATTTTATACGTATAAGGAGGAACACCTCCTTGTGATACAACATTGGTAATACTTCCTTTATTAAATCCTGGATTAACATTTTTTACTTGAATATTGGTTATCTGCACTTGTGTAAATTCAGGTAAATTAATTTTAAAGGTATCCTTAGTGTTTTTTGAACTGGTAATGATAACACTAATTTTTCCGCTTACATTCTTAGCAGAATTCTGAGTGCTTCCATTACTCCATAAATAAGTGAATGGTCCAGCTCCTGTGACACTGTCTAATTTCACATCTGTAACATCACCAAAACATTTTATAAGAGGACCATTGCTATAATTCAATACACTTGGCTTACTACAAGTTATATTAATTATTTTTACTATTGTATCTGTATTGCATAATCCTTCGGAAGCTAACGAAATCGTTTTCATTGAAGGACTGCATGGAAAGGTAATTTTTATAGTGTCGCCTATAATATTTTGTCCATTGACAAACCAGAAATTCTTATTTGTATTCGTACTTATTGATTTTGCACTTAAAAATTCATAATCCTGAATTGCTGTAAAATCTGCTTTAGTTCTAGAAGAATTCTTAGGTATAATACTTGCTCTAGTACCAGCTGATCGATTGAAATAAGTTCCAGATGCATTGGCTTCAAGTTTAACCGCAGCAACTAAGTATTCATATTCCACATCTTTATCAAGACAAGATTCACTATAAGTTAATACTTTAATATTTTCTGCTACTTTTTTAAAGCCTACTTCAGAAGTTTTTCTTCTGAATATCATATAACCTTCAGTCGCTTCAGGCGAAGCAGCCCATTGTAAATTAATATTGGATCCAACTTCTGTTACCTTTAATCCGGTAGGGGGAATAACAGGTAACAAAGTAAGACTTGGATCGCCAAGTAAAGATACATGAGCCCCTCTATTGCCAAGTGGACTCCCGGTGTATTGTACATTATTGATGGTTGCGCGGCCACTGAAACCTATTGTTTCTCCCATGGCCATATGATGTATCTGCCAGCCTGGTCTTCCTGCCCAAGCACAGGTCAATATCGTTCCACTAGCCAATGACGATCTAA
>JBDSHL010000176.1:0-2611 GCA_039918515.1 Saprospiraceae bacterium
AGATCTCTTGGCAGTGCTACTATTGCAATAATAAGTTACCGAAAATTAATAAGGATAATGATTGGTTTTTTAGTACCTGTTACAATGATAAATATATTCCTCATAGTGGAAATGCAATGATCAAGATGGTACATGAAGAAAATTGTAGTAATCTGGAAAATAATGGAAATCTAGGAAATGGATGTACAAGTTATATCACTCAAAAACTTATTACACCTCTTAAAATTGGTGATACTTATGAAATATCATTTTGGGTATTACTAGTAGATGATACTTTTATGGAACCTTTATTAAAAAATCATTTAGGGTTCACATTATCTAATAAAAATATTCATATGTCACGAAATAGTATGTTGAAATTGAAATATTATGGTTCAATGAATATCACCCCAGGTAAATGGAGCAAAATTATAAAATATATAAGACCTCAGTGCGAACTCAATTACTTAACAATTGGTCTATTTAAAGACGATATTTTTCCAAAATTATTCAGACGAGATAAAGAATATGATTTTTACTATTATATAGATGATGTTAAGGTAGTAAAAATATCAGAAGATTCTCTGAATTCAACTGTAAATATTACACCACATTGTCAGATTCTTGAAATGGAACAGAAGAATTATACTATACCTCAATTTGAAAGTTTTTCAATATATTTTAATTCAGCAAGGGATAGAATGGAAGAGAAATATAAAAACTTAATGGATTCAATATTTAAACAATTGCCAAAAAAATTAAATCATACTTTCAAAATTACTGGATATACAGATAATAAAGGACATGAGAATTGCGAATTAGGTATGCGAAGAGCCGAAGGAGTTAAACAATATTTAGTTAATAATGAAGGAATTTCAGAATTTCGATTGCTGACCTTTAGTAAATGTGAGAGCAACGCCATCGCTACAAATAATACAGCCTTAGGAAGAAGCTTAAACAGAAGAGTAGAAATCAAAGAAAGTGAAATAAGCTTGGCAAGTTGTTTATATCGATCTGGCTTATATTTCGATAACATAAATCAGTTGGAAAGATCCAAGGATTATTTTATAAAATGGCTCAAAGTTGCTCCAAAGAAAGAATGGATTTGTTTACTTTTTGATACTAGATTGAAAAATCTTAATCAGAAAAATTTGAGAAAAATTTATCATGATCAAATTAGAAGTAAATATATTCATTTATATTCCAATGCAATTTCATTTGTTTTGGATTCATTATATTTTGAAGATCAGAGATATAGAACATTAAGCGAATATTTATATGGTATAACTGGTTTCATTAATGATTTAGATTCGTTTAATTTCAAGCTACTTAAAGTAGCAGATTCAAGCTTTTTAGCACATGACAAAGTAAATTATATTAATGCTATGAAATTTTATTTGCATGATTCATTACCAAAAATGGTTGATGTCGGATATCGAAGTGCAATGGCTCTTTGTATGATCATTAATCACTCAAGAGATACTAATTTGATTAAAAAATACTTGCCAATATTGTATTCTAATTGTATAGAAGGAGAAGGGGACTTTGAATGGTATGCTCAGCTTTATGATATCTATTTATTAGAAAGTGGCAATTTACAACATTACGGCACCCAGTATAAATTTATAGATAATAATAGACTGGAAGCAAAATTAGATAAACATATTCCTTTATATGATTTAAATTTAAAAAGAAAAAGTATTGGTTTATCACCAATTCTCGAGAATTAAAGAATGATTCTAATATTATCTGAAATGAAAAAGCAAACTTCAATTTCTCATTTAGACTAATGACTAACGACTAACGACTAATGACTAACGACTGATGACTAAAAACTTACTACTTTCATTTACCTCCTACTATAATTTGGAGACTCCTTGGTTATGCTTATATCATGTGGGTGAGATTCAGTTATACCGCTGTGTGTAATTCTTACCAATTTTGCTTTCTGAAGATCGGGAATTGTTTTAGCACCACAATATCCCATGCTTGCTCTTAGACCACCGATATATTGTACCATGACTTCTGATAATTTACCACGAAAGGGTAGACGTCCTTCAATTCCTTCTGGAACCAATTTTTTTAAATCATCTTCTGCATCCTGGAAATAGCGATCCTTAGAACCTTGTTGCATAGCGCCTAATGAGCCCATACCGCGATACAATTTAAATTTTCTACCGTCGAATATAATGGTTTCTCCTGGAGCTTCATCAGTGCCAGCGAATAGAGATCCAGCCATAATGGTATCCGCTCCTGCTGCAATGGCTTTAGGAATATCTCCCGTATATCTAATTCCACCATCGCCAATGACCGGAATACCTTTTTTCTTTAAAGCTTGTGCTGCTAATGCAATGGCAGTTAATTGCGGAACGCCAACACCTGCAATAATGCGTGTGGTACATATACTTCCAGGTCCAACTCCAACTTTTACAGCATTAGCTCCTGCAGCTGCTAGAGCTAAAGCCCCTTCACCTGTAGCGACATTTCCTGCAATAAGTTGAAGAGAGGAATATTTCTTGCGTATTTTTTTAACCATATCTATTACGCCTTTATGATGACCATGAGCAGTATCTATACAGATTACATCTGCATCCATACTCATGAGTGCTTCAACTCTTTCCATGGTATCGAT
>JBDSHL010000177.1:0-3396 GCA_039918515.1 Saprospiraceae bacterium
GTAAGAAAAAAATTAAGACAAATGAGTTTTCTGAAATCTGAAATTTCTAAAGCGCTTCGCAAGGATTCTTGTTTTGTGTTATTCATCGATTATTATATGTGATTTTAAAATAAATAAATCATGACACTAAGAAAAGCAATTAAGTAAATCCAAAGCAAGTCTAAAAAATGCCAATATGTGCGCAATATTTTAAAATTGAGTTCGGCACTTTCATTTTCTGATAAAAGGAGGAGAGGGTTATTTAAATTTTTAATTTTTATATAATGATAAGTCAAAAACGGAATTCCTCCAAGCACATGTAAAAAATGCAATCCAGAAAAGAAATACATAAATCCAGACAAACGATCAGAGTTTGAAAAAATATGATTCGACATTAAATTGAACCATGCAATTGATTGAAGTATCAAAAAAGCCACACTTAAATACAAGATGATTTTATAAGTATAAATTAAATTTAATAAATTTATTGTTTTTAAATTGACTTTATGAAATATGTAACTCGAAATCAGCAGGAGTAACGTGTTAAAATAAAACAAGAAAGGCAATTGTATCGATTTTAAATCCTTATTTACTTGAAGATAAATTAAGGCCGCACTGCTCGCAAGAAAGAGCATACACATACTGGCTAATACCAAAGTTAAAATGATCCAGGATTTATGTATGCCGAAAGACGAATTGCTCATTTTGCTTAATTCAAGTGCAAGATTAGTATATTGTATTATATTTACCATTGAAATTGCTCTACTTATGAAATTTTATTTTTTATTTATCTTATTTTCAGTTTGTTTAGGCCTAACCAGTCAATCTTTGGTACGGAAGAATGAGGATTTTTACATTAATTCTAAGAAGTTACTAAATCCATTGACAGGCGGGGTCAATAATGCCCAAGTAAGTGAAGGGGATATCAATTTGGATGGTGAGAAAGACTTAATTATTTTTGATAGAGAGGGTAATGTTGTTATGCCTATGATTTATGATAAGAATTTAAAGAATTATTTATTTAAACCAGAATATATAAAATCTTTTCCGCAGGTAAAGGATTGGATGATCATGAAGGATTTTAATAAAGACGGTATTATTGATATATTTTCATCTTCCTCTAACACTCAAGGGGTAGATGGAGTGGAAGTTTATCAAGGATATATAAATCAGGGTAAATTGTTTTTTCGATTAACAACCAATGGAAAGGGTAATACAGTGATACGTATAGTAAGTGGAAGTTCTCAGTATCAAGTGTATGTAAGTCCTCTTGATTTGCCTACGATAAGTGATGTCGATGGAGATGGTGACTTAGACATCCTTACCTATGGAAATGGAGCAACTCATGTAGATTGGTATAAAAATATTGCAGTAGAGCGAGGTTGGTCATTGGATTCTTTGAAATATGAATTAGAGACCAATTGTTATGGGGGATTTCGGGAAGGTGGATTTACCGGAGATATATTTCTGAGTAAATTTCCAGATTCCTGTAATGATAGTTTTTTAAGCACCAAATCACGACATTCAGGTTCTACTTTATTAAGTACAGATTTGGATGCAAATGGATTAAGTGACTTGTTAATAGGCGATATTTCCAGTAACCGTCTTGTTTCAGTATTCAATAACGGTAGTAAAACAAAGGCTTGGATGAATTTGCAAAATCCTAAATGGCAGGCGGTGACCCCAGTTAATGTAACTGTTTTTCCTTGTGCTTCTGAAGTGGATGTTGACAGAGATGGTATAAGTGATATTCTCGTTATGCCGAATACAAGATTTGCTTCTGCTAACATTGATAATATCTTGTATTATCAAGGACTTGATGGGACTAAATCTAAGGATTTTGAATTCGTAAAAAACAATTTCTTAGTGGATGAGATGTTGGATTTCGGTGCAGGTATGCATCCATGTTTTGTGGATTACAATCAAGATGGATTAATTGATTTATTAATGGGTACTGAAGGGATATTTATTACCCAAACAAATAGAGACTCAAGATTAATTTTATTTGAAAACCAAGGCACTGCTACCGAACCAGAATTCCATTTAGTAGATAGCAATTATTTGGATTTTAAATCATTTAGTTTAGGGGGCAATGGTGTTAATAGTTTTGCACCATGTTTTGGGGATTTGGACGGAGACGGAGATTTAGATATGCTTTGTGGTGAAAGTAATGGAGCCTTATTCTTTTGCGAAAATATTGCTGGGCCCGGTAAAAAGTTTCAATTTAAACCAGCACTCTATAATTATCAAAATATATCTGTATATGCAAACAGTGTTCCATTTTTAGTTGACTTGAACCGTGATGGATTGCTAGATATTGTATGTGGTGGCAGGCAGAATAACAACGATGCAAATAATGTACTTTGCAGTAGTTTTACCTATTTTCAAAACCAAGGAACAAAGTCTAAGCCCATTTTCATAGAATCAAGTTCGACCTTACCCAATACTAAATGTCTAGGGAGTGCTGCAATTGAAACGAATTATAAATCTTACAGTGCTCCATTTATTTATGATTTTAATGGAAAGTTTAAATTGTTTTCAGGAGGACTTTTAGGAAGAATCAGTGTTTTTTCTAACATTGAAGGAAACATATATGGTGAATTCAAAAAAGAAGAAACTAACTATGGAGAATTGAGAGAAGGAGAGGAAGTTCGTTTATCATTGGCTGATATAGATAATGATGGCGTTCTCGATATGGCAGTAGGAAATTATAGAGGAGGGATTTCATTGTTTGGCACAGATTATAAGTTAGATGGAACACGTCTTATAACTGTAAAATATTCAAATGACAGTATAAGTATTTATCCTAATCCATTCATAGATCATTTGTACATTGAGGTAAAGGACAATGAAGCTTATTCTTTGGAATTGTATAACCTTTCTGGAAAAATGTGTTTTCATGAAGCGAAAAAAAGTTCAAATATTGTACAATTTCCAATCGGGTTGGCAAACGGTGTTTATCTTATTAAAATAAAGTTATCAAATAAAGTCTATGTTCGTAAATTAATTAAAGGATAATTAAGGTTTAATTGCATGCCGCAGTTTGTACCTGTGATCCAATATTTTGCAGTTCATAACTTTGAGATGCACCTTAACCAGTAAATAAAGTGCTTCAGTTATAAAAAACTTTTGTTCTAAGGCACAATTTTTTCATCTTAGAAGAAGCTACTCCCTTCCATTTTAAGGGAAGGGTTGGTGCCTGTCCGCCTTTGGGCGGAATGGGTTACAACTTGCCGCATTACAAATGCTAAATTAAAAGCATGGAAACAAATAGATTCCGATGAGTTTACGGCCATAGTAAACTCACCCCCGACCCCTCTCTTGCAAAAGAGGGGTGACTCTAGGAATTATATATTCTTGTGAATAAAAGTGTTACCTATTTTAAAGAAAACTCACTTGCCTTACTTGGCGCAATTT
>JBDSHL010000178.1:0-1962 GCA_039918515.1 Saprospiraceae bacterium
AGATTGGTTGGCAATAGGCCGAATTTAGTGAACTCTTTTCTTCTGGCATTAATTTCTTCAGCAGTGCCAGCATTGGGATCTTCAAACTGATATTCAAGAAATCCATTTTCTGAAGCGAATTGATCTAGGATTTCTTTGGTTGATTGTTGTAGTCTCTTGAATCCAGCTGGAAATTCTCCGTCTAATAGAACACGAACAAATATTACATCCGGAATGTCATTAATTATTTTCTTTGTAGATGAAGTTATGGTAAATCTTTTATCTTCTGTTAGATCTATGTAATTATGAAAATAGGAAGCAATAACATTAATAGAAATTAAGATTCCAATTATCATTAATGTCTGAACACCTAAATTAAATCTTTTTAACATGAATTAAAAAAGTCTATTTTTTATCCAAATGAAACTGAGCCAATTAAATAAAAAAATTATACTTATAAAATATATTAGATCTCTAGAGTCAAGCTTTCCTCCACTGATTGAATTGTAATGATAATCCATTCCAAATCTTTGTATTATATCATCTATTCGTCCAAAGAAAATAGGTAATTTGCTAATATAAAAAAATCCATAATAAAAAGCAAAAGAAAGCAATATGGCAATGAGGAAAGCACTTACTTGATTTTTGGAAATGGCTGAACTAAATACACCAATCGATACAAAACTCGCCGCTAAAAAAACCAAGCCAAGATAAGAACCAAGAACAGCTCCTATGTCAATGTTTCCTTTAGGTGCTCCAAGTTGATAAACTGAATAAAAGTAAAAAAGCGAGGGAAGTAAACAAATTAAGGTCATGGTCAGACAAGCCAAAAATTTGCCAAGTACAATTTGAACTTCAGATAAGGGTTTGGTCAATAGACTTTCAAGAGTTCCTAAGTGAATTTCTTCTGAAAATGTACGCATACATAAAGCTGGAACAATAAACAGAAATAACAAAGGCGCGACATTAAAAAGTTGGTCAAGAGAAGCATAATTGAAATACAATATACTGAAATCTGGAAAAACCCACATCAGCAATCCAAGAATTAGAATAAATATTCCAATGACTATATAGGCAATAAGTAAACTAAAAAAACTCGATATTTCTTTATTGAATACAGTCCACATATTTAATTTTTATTCTGTGTAGTTAACAATGTGAATACTTCTTCAACACTATTTTTATCTTTGGTCATTTCTCTAATTTGCCAATTATTTTTTAGGCAATATTCGGAAAGAATGTCTCGAAGATCCTTTTCATTTGAGGAATATAAAGTAAACTTTCCTTTGCCAAGATTTTTTACTGAATCAACATTTGGTATGTCATTTAATTGATCGATTGATAAGTCGTTTTTGAATTCTACATGAACCACTTGTCTATCTTTAATTTTGTTTTGCAGATTTTGAATTGAATCATCTGCAATAAGTTTACCATTGTTAATGATAATAACTCTGTCGCACAACATTTTTACTTCTTGCATAATGTGTGTAGAGAAGATAATGGTCTTTTTCTTACCAATATTTCTAATTAGATCTCTGATCTCTAATATTTGATTGGGGTCAAGTCCACTAGTAGGTTCGTCAAGAATCAACACTTTGGGATCATGCAATAACGCCTGGCTCAATCCAACTCGCTGACGATATCCTTTAGAAAGGGTGCCAATAATCTTGTTTTGCTCTTTAGTTAATCCTGTAAGTGAAATAAGTTCTTCAACACGAGATTTTGGATTGATAATCTTACTTATTTTAGCAAAAGTCATTAAATATTCACGTACATACATGTCTTTGTACAATGGATTATTCTCGGGTAAATATCCAATTAATTTCTTGGCGGCCAAAGGATCATCTTTAACATTTATGCCACAAACTTCTACTTCACCTTCTGTAGCTTGATAGAATCCTGTGATGATTTTCATGGTAGTTGTTTTTCCAGCGCCATTAGGACCTAGAAAACCAAGAATCTCTGCATCATTAACATTAAAGC
>JBDSHL010000179.1:0-5088 GCA_039918515.1 Saprospiraceae bacterium
GTAAATCCTTTCACATCCATCAAATATAAAGAGATATTCAAACTCTGATCAGGAATCGATATGACGAAATCATCCCTGCTAATTCCCAGACTTGCCAAATAGGGTTTAATTGTTTCCAAGGGTTTAAGTGTGTTATCATAATTCCAATGATACCAATTCCAATACTCAAGATCAAATCTATCAATAATAAAAGAATTATTAACCAATAAATCTTTTACATTATACTTCATTCTGGTTATAATGGTCGTTTGATAAATTAGCATAAGGAGAACTATAGATGCTAAAATTTTAATGCTTCGATTAGTAAAAAATTCAGGAGATGTTTTGAGAATCAAATCAATGAATGTCAATAAAATAAGCGGAACAACAATCAATAAACTGATTAAATAATAGTCATGAACTCCTAAGTTTTGAAAAAACAAAAGAATAAAAACGATGCTTCCTCCCAATGTCATCGTTGTTAACATTAAAAGAAATGCGTTTGCCTTTTTGTAATTAGCTACAGAAAATAAATATAAGAATAGCAATATAAATAAAACAGTTATATTGAATGCGCTTGGCAGAATTGTATGAAAAAAAGATAAAGAAATATCCTTGATTTTTGCACTGTTCATATTCCAAATGGGCAGAATCTGTTGCAAAAAAACATTTTTATTATTTGCACTATTGTAATAATCGGCATATTTTATCCAAGCAATTATCGGTATGAAGATGAAAGCAATTGGAATTAAAGAATTAAATTTATACTTATCTCTATGTTTAAGAATAAGATAAATAATTAAAGGCAATAAAGCCAATAAGATAATTAATATGGTTATTTTTAGTAAACCTGCAAATAGAAAAAATAAACAAGACAAATACAGTGCTCTACTGGATTGACTTGAAAAATAAATATTCATATGATAACAGGCTATCATGGCAAGACCCAGAGCTGGAGCATCTGGAATAAAATTATTCGTATAATAAACTAAAATGGGAGAAGTAAAAATAATTAAAACCGAAAATATAGACCAAAAAGTATTTTGTATTCTCATTTTAAACAATTTATACAGATGATATAATCCAATATAAACTATAATAACATTCAGCAATCTAAAAATGAATTCATGTTGACCAAATAACTTCCATAACTGAGCAACTATATAATAAAAGATTGGAAATTCACCAACTGCTTTTCCTGTGCCCTTATATCCAATCCAATTCAAAGATGGTTGAAAGAAGTTTAGGTTTTCTTTATAATAGTTTAATGTTATCGACAATCCATCCGCTTGTCGCCATTGGTGAATAGAATACGGTACATCAAAAAGTATTCCTTGATAGTTATAAGCTATGGACATTAATAGGAGTAAGAAAATAAATACGTATTCTGGATTTTTTTTTAACATATAGACTAAGTTGCAACTTTAGCTTACAAAAATAGTTGAATTTGTAGATTTATTCCATAGAATGCTCATTTAATATCGACTTATTTTTATAATCCGTAATCATTATTTTTTATAATGAAAATAATTCGATATTCTTATGTGTTTTATATATTAATTCAATTCTACTTTAGTTCAATCTTCCTTACTAATCTTGCAGGAACGCCTGCTATCAAACTATACTCAGGAAAACTTTGGGTAATGACTGATCCTGCAGCTACTACACAACATTTGCCAAGTGTGACTCCATGAATTACAACGACATGTGCTCCCAGAAATGTGCCCTCTCCAATTCTAATTGGTTCTGATTTTCGAGGATATAGTTTGGACATCGGCATTTCACTTAAGTCAATATGTGTCATGAGCATAGAATTAGCTCCTATTCCTACTTCATTTTCCAAGATGATTTTATTGGTAAGATCAAAGAATACGCCTTTGCCAATCACACATCTGTTTCCAATAGATAAGTTTGAAAAATCATTCTTTGAATCTTGATCACCAAAAACATTATCAAATGAATATCGACCTTTAAAATTTATTTTATCGCCAATTGTTGCACCAAATCTGCTTAAAATTGCACCAATGAATAAAGGTCGAACTGTCTCCAATAAATTTACAATAAATGAAATACCAAGAAATACTTTAAAAATATTTAGGAATACCAAATAGACTTGTATAATAATATTTTTAAAAATATTTTTCAAACTTTGAATAAATGACTTTATTAAACCCGAATTATGCAATAGAGTTTTGTTGTGAGAGCCAAAAGGCTAATAAAAATTAGTGCTCCCGGAATATTTTTACCATGACTGAACGATCCACGTAGTGGTGGCATACAACAGTATGCCAAGTGAAGGAACTGCGTAAGCAGCATGTTCCTAAATTCACCCCCATGGTGAGGATAAAAATATGAGGAAGTGCTAATATTTGCAGGCATTTTGGCTTGTAATAGAAAGTCTATTGCATAGTTCGGGTTAAAAGCTTTCACGCAACACACTGGTAACACCAGCAAGTTGAGAAAGTGAATCTATAATCAGGGTAATATGTTCATTATTGGTCACTACAATACTAACCTTTCCTTCAAATGTACCTTCATGAGACATAATACTGAAAGATCGAATATTTACACCATGAATACTTGATATCGTGTGTGTAAGTCTTTCAATAACTCCTATTCCTTCATCAATTCCATGGATAATAATTTCCGCAGTATATTTATCACCAGCAGAACTTGTCCACTCAGCCTTTAGGATTCGGTAACTATAATTCGCCATAAGATTCTCGGCATTCTTACAATTAATTCGATGAATTTTAACACCAGATCCTGTAGTAACATAAGCAAATACATCATCACCTTGTACAGGATGACAACAACTTGCAAGACTATATTGATAAGTCTTGGCATCCTCTCCGTTAATTGTCAATTTTCCCTGTGTACTATATAATTTTTCTTTAATTTCAGTACCCTGATCTTCCTTGGTATTTTCTTTACTTTTAAGTGCAACAAGTTTATTGCCATCAATAGAAAATTGCTTAATTATTTCTGACCATTCTAACTCACCAATACTTATATCATACAATAAATCAATTTTATTTTTATATCCAAGAGATTTTATAAGCACTTCCATATTTTCATCTAATGGAATTTTAATATTTTTAAATTTCCTTTCCAAAATTTCCAATCCGTATTCTGAAACTAACTTATGCTCTTCTTTAAGGGAAGAACGGATCTTGGTTTTTGCTTTACCAGTAGTGACCATTTTCAACCAATCCTCTGTAGGTTTTTGTTTGACATTCGTGATCACTTCTATTTGATCCCCGTTGGACAATTCATATCCTAGTGGAACAAGTTTATTATTTATTTTAAATGCGTTGGCTTTTAATCCAATATCAGTGTGAATATTAAATGCAAAATCTAATGCAGTGGCTCCTTTCGGCAATACAATCATATCCCCTTTGGGAGTATACACATACACTTCTTCACCATAAAGATTAGCCTTAAAGTCATTAAGAAATTCAATGGC
This sequence comes from Saprospiraceae bacterium, assembly GCA_039918515.1. Classification (GTDB taxonomy): domain Bacteria; phylum Bacteroidota; class Bacteroidia; order Chitinophagales; family Saprospiraceae; genus Vicinibacter. The sequence continues at coordinate 3,446 of JBDSHL010000179.1, forward strand.
ATCGTTATGAGGAGTTTCTAAAACTTCTTTAATACTATTGAACCAATGATCATATATGCCATGAATGTTGGTAATGCCTTTATATTTCCAATGTGAAGCATATCCTTTTTCTGCAATATCATCCATACGTTCTGATCTTATCTGGACTTCAACATATTTGCCTGCTCTACTAATTACAGTAGTATGTAATGATTCGTAACCATTTGATTTTGGAGTTGTAATCCAATCTCGCAATCTTTCAGGTATTGGTTTATGAACGTCCGTAACTATTGAATAAATCTGCCAACAAATTCCTTTCTCAAATTCTTTTGGAACATCCACAACTATACGAATTGCAAACAAATCATAGATTTCTTCAAATTTGACTCGTTTGGATTTCATTTTATTGGCAATAGAAGCAATGGATTTTGGTCTGCCAAAAATTCTATATGGAACACTAAGACTATCAAACTTTTGTTTGAGTGGCTTTATAAATTCAGCGATAAACTTATTTCTTTCTTTTTGAGTTTCAAGCAACCTAGAACTAATTTGCTTATAAATATCTGGTTCAGTAATCTTTACACAGATGTCTTGAAATTCTGATTTCAAATTATACAAACCAAGTCTATGTGCCAATGGAGCATAGATGAAACTAGTCTCTGCAGCAATCCTTAATTGCTTATGCTTTGACATGCTGTCTATGGTGCGAAGGTTATGAAGTCTATCTGCCATTTTTATTAAAATGACTCGAACATCATCAACCAAGGTGCTCAATACTTTTTTGAAATTCTCTGCTTGTGGACTTTCTACATTATATAATCCATCTAATTTCGTCAGGCCGTCTACTATCAGAGCTATTTTAGGACCAAACACTTCATTAACTTGTGCTAAGGTCACAGGAGTATCTTCAACGACATCATGAAGTAAAGCACCAATTACAGATTTAAAGCCAAGACCTAACTCTTCAAAACAGATTCGAGCCACCTCAATTGGATGAGTAATATATGGATCGCCAGATTTTCTTCTTTGATCTCCATGAGCTCTTAAAGCAAATTCAAATGCTTTGCGGACTTCTTTCTTCTCTTCCTCAGTTATCGTAGACTGATTGATAGATCGAAAAAGTTTCCGATAAGCTGTACGGATAAGATGTTGGTCCTGTTGGGGCCACACAAATTCAGGAATAGCAATTAAAGTTGTCGATAACATGGAATCAGGCAAATATAACAAATTCTTCATAAATACTATAAAATCAGGACGTTATCATAAAAATGAATATATGAATAGCCTATTAGTTATATAGATTAAGAAAAATAGGTAAAATCACCTTGGTATAATTTTATTGATTGGTGTGGACACTGTATATTTGCGACCTCCTTTGCGGGTGTGGTGAAATTGGCAGACACGATAGACTTAGGATCTATTGCCGTGAGGTTTGGGGGTTCGAGTCCCTTCACCCGCACTTCTTTTCTTGTTTTTTGGAACAATATCACATTTCAATCCTTGTTTTATACCTAGATAATATCAATTATGCAAGTTAGCTTTAACAAGACAGCTACTAACCAAGGTAATCTTCACATTACCTTACTTCAAGAGGATCTTAAACCTCAAATAGCTAAAGAATTAGAAAAAATTCGGAAAAATGCCAAAATTAAAGGCTTTAGACC
>JBDSHL010000180.1:0-4086 GCA_039918515.1 Saprospiraceae bacterium
AAAGGATATTAAAAAGCATCAACGCAAAGCAAGCCGCCACATTGCAAAAGAAAAACACGATATGCAAGAAAAGCACTAATTGCTTGTCTTATTTTAAATTATTAAAGAGCTCTGATTTCATCAAATCAGGGCTTTCTTTTTTAACAGAATAAATACTTTTTATTAAGGTCTAATTATACCAATGTGATATCCGAAGATGCTGGAAATCTACTTTCTAGCTTACCTGAATAGAATTATAAGTTAGATTAAGCAATAGCACTTACCAATTCTGAAATTATCCTCAGGCCAATGTCGTAATCCATAGTATTCCAAATAGCTCTAAAGAGAAATCGGATATTACTTTTGAAAGAAGATAATTTTCTTAATTGGTATCAAAATAAATTACATTTACAAAAATTATTATCCTTTATTCTGGAACCTTAATTTTTTTATGAAAAAGTTTATTCTGGCTTGTTCAATATTGATTTCACATCTTGCTTATAGTCAATCTACCAATTTTAATGATTCAATTTTACATTCCAACAAAGACAAATTTCACTATAAACAAATAATTATACCGAGTATATGCCTGGCCTATGGAGTCACCTCATTAAAAGTCGATTATTTAAAATCGCTTAATTTAGAATTAAGGAATGAACTTCAAGAAAACCATCATTCAAAATTTGGAATTGATGATTTTTTACAATACACTCCAGTAGTTGCAGTATATGGTTTAAATATGTTGGGAATAAATGGTAAAAACAGACTTAAAGAACGTACTATAAAACTAGTTACTTCGTATGTTATTACTTCAAGTCTGGTATTAGGATTAAAATCCTGGACCAAAGTTCTACGCCCTGACAGCACTAGTCATAATTCATTTCCTTCAGGTCATACTGCAAATGCCTTCCTTGGCGCAGAATTCCTCTGGCAAGAATTTCATGATGAAAATATATGGTATGGCATAGCTGGTTATATTGTTGCAAGCGGAACTGGTTTCTTTAGAATATATAATAATAGGCATTGGTTCTCTGATGTTGTGATGGGTGCAGGAATTGGGATGTTAAGTACAAAAATTTCTTATTGGATGTATCCTTATCTTAAGAATAAATTATTTAGATCGCATAAGAATATGAACACCAGTATATTCCCAATGTATAATAGAAATACTTTAGGTTTAGGACTGATTATGAGCTTCTAATAAATATTAATTTATAAATTGAATGAAGAACCAATATCCATATTCAATAAATAAATATTTTCCCCGATCCCAATCTTATATTATTGGTCTTATTAATTACTGAATACATATAAATCCCCGGCAGAAATTGTGACTTTTCAAATTCAACACCATTCCCAACAATTTTAGATTGCAAATCCACTATCTCGACCAATTCACCTTGTTGAAGATGCTCGAAAGTGAAATGTGAACCACTATAAACGATCTTGTATTTTTTATCCGAAAAAATATTTTCGAATCCAGTAATCCCCTTTTTTTCATAACATCCAATATCGTATTTTCCATCTTGAGGTCGGCTTAAAGAATCCAAATCCAACTTTACAATTCCTGAAACTAGATTAGTACCTGAATTTAAAGCAACTGAATTTATGGACAAGTGATAATCATTGTTTGCTAAATTCTGAAACACAGTCGCATTGTCATTGACCAGAAAGGAATGAGCGTCATGTCCTAAACTTTGCCACTTGGCGAAATTGATGTATGAACTTCCCTGATCTACTGTCATCTTATCGTTAAGCAAATTGTAATCTCCAAAATAATTGGTACAACTTGACTCAACATCCAAGCAACCTTTTATAGATGAACTCAAAAAAATATTGTTGTAGAGAAATAAACTATCACTCTCAATGGCTAGAATACACCATTGAGAACCCAAAGGAACGATTACTGTATTGTTGAATACTTTTACGTCCTTACAACCTGTTGCTGCATCGCCTAGGAAAAGCGTAATTCCATTCCCTCCTCCACCCGATCCATTGTTGTAAAGCAAATTATTATAAACCAAGCTATGATAAATTCCTTGAAGATTTAATCCAATCCGATTGTTATAACAAATGTTGTTATAAATCTGAACATCATAGGAAATCCCCGGTGTTCCGCTGCTTAAGTCAGGATTTAATTGTACACCTGCCGCCTTATTTCCATAACAAATATTGTTTCTTACTACTACCCTATCACTATTATTTGAAACGTAAATGCCATGTTCGCCATAAGATCTTTTGCAAATATTATTTTCTGCTAGAAAATCATCCGTGTATCCAGTAAATATTCCTCTATAACAGCTATCCACTTCACAATTTCTAATCGTTATATGATTAGCAAGGACTGCCCTAATTCCATCCTCGCCGCTTCCAGAAGCATCTGCAATTTTTGAAACTTTAAAGCCATTGACTTCTATATAATGACTTCCTTCAACATTTAGACCATCGAATCCTCGTCCACAAGATTGATTAATAATGACATTGGCGCCTACTGCCAAATAAACAATTTCATTTCCAGGCGTTCCACTTGCTTTGTAAAAATGATCAAATCCTTTGTACATGCCATTATACACCAAAACACTGTCTCCTGCCTGAACAATATTTGTGGCCTTCTGGATAGTCTTGAAAGCGAAATTAAAGCTTAATCCATTATTGCTATCACTTCCATTCGGTTGAACATGATAAGTATTGGAGAAAAGTGAAGAAACTAATAGAAAACAAATTATCGGAAGAACATATTTCTTTTTCATAAGACTAAAGGTAATACCATTCGAACAATATTTTAATACCTAAAATGGATTAAAATTACCATAACAATTCATCCATGTATTAAAAAATACTCCAAAGGAGTATAATATTTTTAGCGATGGATGTAATTCATCGTATTTAATAATTAACGAGCTAGTTTTTGGCATGAATTTTTGCGATTTTTGCAAAAATCATGACAAAAACATTCACCGACTGAATAGTTACAAATTACCAAGTATAAATTATTACAAAACTATGATCAAAGGTTCCGTCTTCTGAATATTTATCAATTGAAGATGAACATAATAATTGCCCGGTGGATAGTTGTCATTTTCCAATTTAAATTGGTGATCTCCTTCTTCTAATTTGCCTTGAAATATTCTTTTAACAAATCTTCCTAAAGGATCAATCAAATTCAATTGAGCAAATCCCTTTGGAACTTTAATTTGAATGTTACATTGACTCGTCATTGGATTTGGTGAGATGTTCAATTGAACAGAATCTTCGATGGTTTGATATTCTTCAATTCCAATGGTGGAACAATTTCTTTTGACAATGGGAAGAGACTGAAAATTATTGAATAGAATTTTTCTGGAACTTGTATCGCTGACACAGAACCAATCTTTAAGAATAGATGAATATACAGATCTGAAATCAAATTGCATCGCTACGTTATCATCAACCTTAATATCTGCTGGAATATCAGGATTTTTACCGATTATTCCTCCTTGTACATTCGTTCCAATTACAAACATTGGTGCGGCAACACCGTGATCTGTTCCTATACTGCCATTTGACATAATTCTTCTACCAAATTCAGAAAAAGTCATGGTTAATACACGCTGATCTATTTTCAATCCTTCAAGATCTCTTTGAAATGCAATTACCGCATCGGATAATAATTTTAATAAATTGCTGTGTGCTCCAGTTGTAGGACTACCAGTCACAACCTGATCTGCATGCGTATCGAAACCTGATATTTGAACTAAATACATTCTAGTCTTCAATCCTCCCTTTATTAATCTAGCCACTGCTTTCAACTCTTCAGCGAGATAATTATCTGCTGGATAATTCGCTGAATTCGTACCTGCAATGTAGGCAGTTACTAAATTATCTGCATAAGTCTTAGATTGACGAGCAACAGTTCTGATATAATCTAATTCTTTACCTCTTGCATCATTGGTGGCAGGATCATTTATTCCAATAGGCCATCCTTTAAAGATATCAGGGTTAGAAATATTCATCGACATTGGAGCATTGGGTCCAAGAAACATCAATGGAAGATTGGAACCAATCTGCACAGCTAAAGGATCTGGATCCTTTGTACTTGGATAACCAATTGGGAATCCTGGATATTCA
>JBDSHL010000181.1:0-14178 GCA_039918515.1 Saprospiraceae bacterium
AACTCCAAGTCCCATAACTGTTCCACCTTTAAAAGAGACTTCTAATGCTTTTTTTAAGCTAGTCTTAGCGGCTTGAGTGGTTCGAACATTGGCCTTAGTAGCAATTTTCATTCCTATGAATCCAGCGGTAATAGAGAAAGTCGCTCCAAGAATAAATGCAATGACAATTAACCAATGAGAATTGGTCACTTGAGTGCTTAATATTCCCAAAAGGATTGCTGCAATGACCACAAATATGGCTAAAACCCGATATTCTGCTTTTAAGAAAGACATCGCACCTTCAGCTATGGCATCTGATATAGATTTCATCTTTGAGTCTCCAGCATCCTGTTTGGATACCCATTTGTACAAAAAGGCCATATAAATCAGACCTAAAACCCCAAAAAAGGGCATTAAATAAATTAAATTTTGCATACGTTTTGTTTTTTTGCAGCGCAAAGATACCCCTAGCGGAGAATTATTTGAAGGCCTGCCAATCAATTATTTAATCTTTTCTTTAACAAGCGGATACTACTTTCGTTACTTGTTTAGATAAAATTCAATTATGAATCATTCTTTCAAGCTTTTCCTTCTACTTTTTGCAGGTATTTTAAGTGGCTTTAATTGCAATAAGACACCTAACAAAGAAAGCAGTCCAACTCAGGGAAATATTAAGATATTTTGTGACGAAGCTTTGAAGAATATTATAGAACAGGAAGAAGATATATTTGAAAGAAATTATCCGAACGCTCATATAAGTATAGAATACATTTCAGATGCCGAACTTTTTAAACATTTTCTAAATGACAGTTCCGAAATTATCATCGGCTCAAGAAAACTAAATTCAAAAGAAATTGAATTCCTTGATAAAAATAAAAATTTGCATCCTAGAGAATTTCCATTTGCAATAAGTGCAGTTGCACTCATTTCTGCTTCTCAATCTAAGGATAGTTTAATAAAGTACGAAGACCTTATTCTAGCGATCAAAGGTTCTAAGGATCAAAAATCAAAAGTTTATGTTGTTGAAAATTCAAATTCAAGTATTCCAAACTATTTAATGTCATTGGCCAAAGTAGATATTCTACCGTCCAACTTTTATGCACAAAAGGATAATATTGAATTAATAGATTATGTCAGTTCACATCCAGGTAGTGTAGGAATCCTGGATTGGTCCAGAATAAGCGATTCTGATGATCCTCGGGCCAAAGCGATTTTAAGTAAAGTGAATTTGATCAAAGTTCAACAAATAAGAGATTCCATTCCTAATTTGTATTATCCTCCTTATCAGTATAATTTACAAGACAATGTCTATCCATTCACTCGTACTTTATATTTCATAAGCAGATCAGGAAAGAACGATCTTGGACTAGGATTTGCATCATTTATCACTGGAGAAATAGGACAAAGGATTTTATTAAAAGCAGGTTTGCTTCCATTATTTCAGACGGATCGATGGATTGAGATAAAATCTGGGAATGATCCAAAGGTTATCCGTTGAACATTAATAAGGATTTAACTAAACGAAAATTTACATAACTTGATAATAAACGTCTTAACCTTAATTAAATTACCAGACCCTATAAATATGAAAAATGTTAAATTTGCAAACTTTGAAAAAAAGAAATTGAAAATGAAAAAATTGATATTAAGTTTTAGTATATTGATTATCAGCATATTAGGAGTGAATGGACAATCCCTTGAGGAGGGTATCAGGCAGTTTGAAAATGAAAATTACGATGCTGCATTGAGGACCTTTGCTAAACTTAATGCTACCGATCCTAGGAATTCCATTTATGCCTACTATATAGGTGAAGTGCAGTATGCATTAGAGAACTATGATGGCGCAAAGTCTGCCTATAATACTGGGCTATCCGCCAATTCAAAATGTGATGAGTGTAAGATCGGTCTCGGAAGACTGGAATTGGATAAAAAGAATATTAGTGAAGCGAAGAAATTATTTGATAGCGCCTTAAGAGGCAATAGTAAAAATCATGGCATCATTGCCAAAGTAGGCGATGCCTATTTGTATAATAAAAATCCGCAACCGCAAATTGCTTTAGAATATTTAACTCAGGCAAGAGATCTGAATCCTAAAATCGCAAAATACTGGATACATAAAGGTGATGCTCATCTTGCAGCTGATGACCTTGGCGCAGCAATGACAGCTTACGAAGCTGCAGTTGATAAAAATAAAAATGATCCAGAGACGTATATTAAAATGTCTAAAATATGGAACTCTTCTGGTAAGTACGAATTGGCTATTGACAAATTACAAATTGCAATCAAATTAGATCCCAATTATGCTTTGGCTTATAAAGAATTATATGAGTCCTACATTAAATCAAAAAATTATAGCAAGGTCATTCCTATTCTAGAAAAATATGTATCACTTGCTGGTGATGATATAGGTGCAAAAGTGAGATTGGTTAAATTTCTTTGTTTCCAAGCTAAAGATTATGAACGCGCAATTGAAGAAGGAAATAAAATTATTGCTGTTCATCCTGAAGAATATACCATTTACAGATGGCTGGCTTGGTCATATGCTGAAACAGATAAACCCGCTGAATCATTCGAATCAAATAAAAAATTATTTAAAGCAGTTGAAAGCAATCCCAGTAGAAAATTATTCCCTTCAGATTATGAGTATTTTGCTAAGGCTGCCGCCAAATTAAATAAATTGGATACTGCTGAAATGGCTTACATGAAGGTAATAGAACTAGATTCGACGAGAAAGTATGAGATTTATGGATTATTGGCCAAGGCCTATTATGATGCAAAAGATTATTCAAGTGCAGAAAAATGGTATTTAAATAAAAATACGCTTAAAACACTTAACAATTCAGACATGTATTATCTTGGCCTAAGTCAATTCAATGCAGGAGCTTATAGCAGAGCAGATAGCAGTTTCGCAAGTGTATTAAGCATTACTCCTAATTATGCAAATGGATGGCTTATGCGTGCTAAATGCAATATTCTGCTTGATCCAGACAATATTCATTTCTTAGCAAAACCTTACTTTGAAAAATTTATTGAAATTGCTGAATTAGATAAAGAAAAAAATAAAAAGAATCTCATTCTGGCTTACAATTATCTTGGAGTATACTATGTAAATCAAAATGATTTTGTGAGTGCCAAATCTTTTTTTATTAAAACAATTGAACTTGATCCAGCAGATGTTTCGGCATTAGATGCCATGAGAATATTGAATAAAAAATAAGAAAATAATTCAATTGAATCACTTTTTTATAATTGAGAAGTATATACAATAAAAAGTATTGTTTTTTGAACTAAATGAATTGTTTTTTCAATTATTAGAATTGAAATAATGTAGAAATGAAAAAACTTGCCTATTCTTCAGATAGTCCTGATTAGATTCATTGGCGAAAGCTTCTTTTTCAAAACACAATTTATGGTAAGCTGATAAATGACTATGCTTATTTAACTTGTGATAGATGTATTCTAACCCGTACCAGACATAAAAAAATATTATGAGTAATTCGACTTGTTGCCTAAGGTGAATCCGTTCATGATTGATCAGCACGCTATCATGAATTTGATGTTTTGACCTTAGAATAATGAAGGGCCAAAGTGTAATTGCAACTGCTAATTTTCCAGTTAAAAAACTAAGTAATCTGCGACTAACAATAATCATTTATGTTAAACCCGAATTATGTAATAGAGTTTTGTAGTGAGAGCCAAAAGACCAATAAAAATTAGTGCTCCCGGAATATTTTTACCGCAAACATGGTAACTCCCATGTTGAGGATAAAAATATGAGGAAGTGCTAATTTTTGCAGGCATTTTGGCTTGTAATAAAAAGTCTATTGCATAGTTCGGGTTATAATCAATTATTTAGATTCTGTTGGCTTTGGATCAGAAGGTTGATGAGAAGCATCTACCTTATCCATGGCTTCTTTAGTTTTGTCCCAGAATTCACTGAAGAAAGGCTTGATTTTTGAAAGTACAGCACGAGACTTTTCAGGCACTTGTTCTAATATAGGATAAGTAAAGGAAGTAGATTTTAATGTTGGTGAGATCACTTTTATTTGATTTAAAAACCAAATCACTGAACTCAGAATTAACAAACCAAGCAAAGCAGAAAAGACACCACCTGCAATCTGATTGATGAAATTTATATGAGCTGTTTCCAAGATTTTCTCCAATCCTTTACCAATCATTCGAATTCCAATAAGAACTAAAAGAAAAGTGGCAACAAAACCCAGAACTATGATCAATCTAGGATCAGTGTGTAATATTTTTTCTAGAAGATTTATAATGATAAATGAGAATTTCAAGGCAGCCAAAAGGCCAAAAAATATGGAAACGGCACCAAAGAAGGTTTTAATAATGCCCTTGGTGTAACCAATGTAAAAGCTTGCAGCGATGATTAGACCACATATAATATCTAGTATCACAATTATAAATTTAAGTTAAAATAAGGCAAATATATATTTTTTTAAGATTCTTTGAGTTAGTAGATAGATAAATGTACTCGTTTGTTAGTTAGTTAGAAATATATTACATAAATTTGTACTCTGTTATGATTATTTCAAGTAAATTGATTAGTTTGATATGCATTCTCGGGTTGGTTCATTTCCTTCCTGCTCAAATTTCTAATGAGGACTCCAAATTTACTAAAAAGGGTCTCCCAAATAGTTTTCTTATAGGAGAATTTGAGCATGCATATGATGAATTACTTGAGGAATATTCCAGAAGTTTGGTTTCAGTATGTGACAATAGTAATGACAAGGCCTATTCAATCTGGTCGAATGTGCTTGTAGATATTAATGAGCAATCCAAGATCTCAAATATGGATCTGAATGGCTTGAAGTTATGGATCAATATATTTTTTGAAAATGATGGCACGATTCAACATATCGTCTATTATCCAAAACCAAATTCAAAGAATATGGACTTTGATAAATTGACATCATTTTTTACCTCATTTTGTAAATCATATAAAATGAATGTCCCACTTTCAAGTAAATGTATGTTAAGCGCCACAGCATCATTTCCATTAAATGTCAATAAGTAATTAAACGCCTAGAGCGTTTCACAATTTCAATTTTCATTACTCAATTTTACTTTATTTTCTTATCAGAATGTCGAGTCGGTTGACTTTATAGTATGTCAATCTAGAGTGCACTATGAGTTTATGAGATTGGATCAATTTCATTAGTAGCAAACAAATAATTATTGGCTAGGTGGTAAAGATGGAATTGTAATCCGTATTAGTTATGAAACTAGAATTTACTTAAAGGCAAATTAAAATAATTTGAACTAAACTCTTACCAATAGATTCACTTCATTATTCATTACTTCGCAGAAACCTTTAATAATTTCAATGATCTGCTTTTCTCCTTTTTCATTGGTAAGTTTTATACTTCCTTTGCCAAGTGCAGCAATCATAGGAGCGTGCTTATCTAGGATTTCAAATTTGCCATCCATTCCAGGTAAAATTACTGACTTAGCAGTTCCTTCGAAAATATTTTTTTCAGGAGTGAGTATACTTAATTTCATTGTCTGAATTAATTAGAGGACTCTGCAAGAATTTTCTTGCCTTTCTCAATAGCATCTTCAAGAGTTCCAACAAGGTTAAAAGCTGCTTCTGGATATTGGTCTACTTCACCATCCATAATGGCATTAAATCCTCGAATAGTATCTTCAATTGGAACCAGAACTCCCTTAATACCTGTGAATTGTTCAGCAACATGGAAGGGTTGAGATAAGAATCTTTGTACACGTCTCGCTCTGTGAACAATCAATTTATCTTCTTCAGATAATTCTTCCATTCCTAGGATTGCAATGATATCAAGTAGTTCGTTGTAACGTTGTAATATAAATTTAACTCTTTGAGCAGTGTTGTAATGCAATTCACCAATAACCAATGGGTCAAGAATCCTTGAAGTAGAATCCAATGGATCCACAGCAGGATAGATCCCCAAAGAAGCAATTTTACGGCTTAGAACGGTGGTTGCATCCAAGTGGGCGAATGTTGTTGCAGGAGCTGGGTCAGTCAAGTCATCCGCAGGCACATAAACTGCTTGTACTGAAGTAATTGAACCTCTTTTCGTTGAAGTGATTCTTTCTTGCATGAGACCCATCTCAGAAGCAAGTGTTGGCTGATATCCTACCGCTGAAGGCATCCTTCCTAATAGAGCTGAAACTTCTGATCCAGCTTGCGTAAATCGGAATATATTGTCAATAAAAAATAGAATATCTTTTCCACCAGCAGGATCACTTAAATCTCCGTCACGGAAATACTCAGCAATTGTTAATCCTGAAAGGGCAACTCGAGCACGAGCTCCAGGAGGTTCATTCATCTGTCCAAATATAAAAGTCGCTTTAGAATCTTTAAGACCTTTCATGTCTACCGATTTCAGATCCCAACCACCTTTCTCCATGGAATGCATGAAAGCATCGCCATACTTAATAATTCCCGCTTCAATCATCTCTCTAAGCAAGTCATTTCCCTCACGAGTACGTTCTCCAACTCCAGCAAATACAGAAAGACCTCCATATCCTTTGGCAATATTATTGATAAGTTCCTGAATTAGAACTGTTTTTCCTACTCCGGCTCCTCCGAAAAGTCCGATTTTACCACCTTTTGAATAGGGCTCAATCAAGTCTATTACCTTTATCCCCGTATACAAAACTTCGGTTTCAGTTGAAAGGTCTTCATAAGTTGGGGGTTTTTGATGGATAGAATAAGTTTTCTTCTTAGATACTGGTCCTAATCCATCGATTGCCTCACCTACTACATTGAAAAGTCTACCGTTTATATCATCACCAACAGGCATGGAAATTGTTTCCTTTAAGTCTATAACTTCTGCACCTCTTGTAAGACCATCTGTAGAATCCATTGCAATGGTTCGTACACTGTCTTCTCCGAGGTGTTGTTGAACTTCAAGAATAAGATCTTCCTTTCCTGAACGCTTGATACATAAAGCATTATAAATTTCAGGAAGGCTTTCAGTAGATCCACTGAAATTAACATCCACAACAGGACCAATGATTTGACTTACGCGTCCGATATTTGCCATAATATTATTAAAACTAATTATTAAATTCGCCGCAAATATAAGTTTAGACCACTCTCTTTCCAAATCCTATGGATGCTAAAGACTAGCCAATTTTGTTAATAATGATTAAAAATGAAATTTCGGAATTTAATTTTTTAGAACAGTGGGATAAACATTCTTCAGTTAAAGACTCTACAAAAAAAGCAAATGAACTTATTAGACTTCATTTTCTTAAAAAAGGAGCAGCTTCCTTAGAAATCAATCATGCAGTAGAAAGTCCTCCTCAGGGAAAAATTAGAATGGACTGGGATGCATTTTTAAGAACGATGTGCAATCAGGAAATTAATTCGATCATTTATGAATACGCTCAAATCGCAAGTAAAAAAAACCAGAGCATTCCACTTAATTTATTGGTTGACTTTATACAATATGCAGATAGACATTGCGAATTTGCTGAGAATATTCTTACTTCAATTGGGGAATGTGGGCATTATCTCATACTTCAGAATCCGGCCTGGCAGTATTTGAGTTTAGACAAACTAAAAGAGCCTTTTAGTGAAAAAGAAAGTGAAAAAAGAATATTTCTTTGGAAAAGAATGTTTGCCCAAAATTCAAATCATGCGTTAGCTTATATTTTAGAACATTTTAAGGAGTGGACGGAGAAGGAATTGATGATTCTTTTGGATGAATTAAAATTTAGTTCGGATATCCTAGATGAATTAATGTTAGAATCGCTTAAGAAAGAATTAAAACCCAAACTAAAAAATAAACTCTATTCTATTTTATTTTGTCAAAGCAGTAAAGCTTATATTCAAGATTCTTGTGTCTATATTCATGAGCAAATAAAAAATGAAAAATTCGAGCAAATATGCGCACTTGATATTTTCAAAGACTACCTAAAGATAGAATTTAGAGTGGTCATTCAAATATTGCCTCCTTCTTGTTTTTTGGAAGAAAGTGTGAGGATTAAATTTCTTGATTTTCTAGTTAAAAAGGACCTATTGGTAGATTTTACTGAAGCGATTGCTCGATACAGAGACAGTCATTCAGCTGAATTATTTTGTAGATACTTAATAGATCATAAATTATTTAATGAAGAATTTCCCGTAGAGAAACTTTCAAAAATAATGGATTACAAATCCTTTAACACCATCTCATTGTTTTATCTTAGATCCATGAAAGAAGAAGCAGATCTGGAGGCTTTTTTATTTTTTATTAAGTATTATAAGCATTTTTGGTCGGATGAATTAGTCATGGAAGTCATTCAATTAAGCAGATACAAGAAATTGGATCAAAAATTTAATTTGGAAGTCTTTTATGATTTTATACCCTATCGAATGAATCCAAATTCAAATATCGAATTTGAGATTCCGGCATTTATTAAAGAAACTGTTCAATTGCCTTTCACTTTTTCTGCTGTAATTAATTTTAGAAAAATATTAAGAAAATGAAAATTACATATCTTATTCTTATTCTCACCATTTCGATGGTTAATCTTTATTGTCAAAAGTTGAAACCAGAACAGCTTACATTACAATTTAATGAAGCTTTGATCAAACAAGATAAGGAAATATTGAACCAATTATTGGATAAAAAATTGAATTACGGACATTCAAACTTATGGATAGAAGATAAAAATACTTTAATAAATAATAATCAAAATGCTTATCTTATCTACAAAGAAATAAAAGTGGATAGTGTGCAATCATGGTACCATCGCAGAACATGTATATTGCGCTATCAAGGTATATTCAAGGTCGAATTTCAGTCTAAGGAAATTGAACTTAAGCTTCATGTTCTGCAGGTTTGGGTAAAAAATAAATCTAAATGGAAATTATTGGCCAGGCAAAGTGTCAAAATAATTTGATTTAAACATTTGTTAATTCTTGCGCAAGTCATAAATTATAAGTAAAAAATAAGAACTTTGTAAAAATTTTAAATCGCAAAATGATGTTTAGATTAATTGCTATAATTATAAAAATTTCTTTTCTTTCCTTAGTATTTTTACAATGTAAGAATGACGGTAAAGTCGGTTCTCAGGAAGATAAAGCTGTAGAAAGCAATGTTAAGAAAGAAGTATTTATTGTTTCCTTAGATGGAACACCTCTTTCTAAATGGAAAGACCCTGATTCCGTATGGATCAAACGCAATAAGGAATTAGAAAGATGCAGGGCTGCTTATCTCGCTAAGACGGAAGACCCGATCTCATATTTAAGATATGCAAGAGCTTACAGTGAAGCAGCTAAAATTGAGAACGCTATAGATATACTTACGAAAGGAATTGAGAAATTTCCTGAGGTGGCTGATCTTTATGTATATAGAGGGGAGAATATGTTGTTGGGAAGACAATTGACTGAAAGTGTGGACAATTTTTGGAAAGCAGGACAGAAATTAGAGAAATCTTCTGGATCTCATGGACTTCTACAAATGGAAGAAGAAGATTCGATTGCGAATATGAGTCTAGCCTATAAAAATTATTTCAACATGGCTTTAGCTTTCTTTTGCAATAATGATTTAAGCAGTGCGGATAAGTTTTTTGAAGTATGTGGAGATTTTTCAACCAACAGCGACCTTTGGATTAGAAGTTATTATTGGCAATATTCTTGTTATTCGCGTTCAGGTAGAACTACAGATGCCAAAGATATTCTTAAGAACCTAAATGATAAAATGCAAATTCTTCCAATTTCTAAATCTTATCTTGAAGCGATGAAATATTATAAAGGATCAATAAAAGAAAGTGATTTTGTAGATGTTAATTTCAAACCAACTAATTCAATCGAAGCAGAACCTTGGTTAATAAAAACATATGCAGTTGGTGTAAAAAGCCTTCTTGAAAACAATAAAGATAAGGCCTTGAATACATTTATTAAAATCAAGGAAAGTGGTTTTTGGAAAAACCCATTCTGTCTTGCAGCTGAAGCGGAATTAATGCACCTTTCAGGTAAAACGTATCAGGAACCAGAAAAAATTGAATTAAGCAGTAAGCAAAGGAAGAAATAATTTAATTTTTATAACGGCTCAGCCGAGTATTAAAAAATACTCCCGCGGAGTAATATATTTATCGATTTTTATAATCCATCGTTTTAATAGTTAAAGGAATTCTTTTTTGGTATGAATTTTTGCGATTTTTGCAAAAATCATGACAAAAACATTGACCAACTAAATAGTTACAATTTTTAAAGTTCTGAATATGAATATAAAAGTTAAGTCGATATTATTGTATTATAGTCATGTTGCAGTTTTTGATTTAAAAACTGTTATGCAATGTATGCATTTTTTCTTATCATATTTGACCAACGATAAAAAATTCTGGATTTAGATTTTAAAGTAAATATCATGCCACATAAACTATTACTTCTTGTTATAATTCTGATTTCTTTTGAATGTAAGAGACAAGTTTGTAATAATAATATTAAAGAATATTTCGCACCTAAAGAATCTGGATTGCAGAATGGGAATGTGAAGGAAATAGTAATTAAGTCCTATGATCATGAATTTAAAGTATGGACCAAAACCATAGGAAATAACCCATCCACTAGAATTCTACTCTTAAGTGGAGGACCGGGTTGTAGTCATGAATATTTCGAATGTTGCGAAAGTTTTTTGCCAGCTGAAGGAATTGAATTTATTTATTATGATCAGTTAGGAACTGGTTATTCAGATAATCCCAAAGACACGGTTTATTGGAATTTAGAAAGATATGTTGAAGAAGTTGAGCAAGTTAGAAAAGCCCTTAAACTTGATCACACCAACTTTTACCTTTTAGGACATTCTTGGGGCGGAATTCTAGCTATGGAGTATGCTTCAAAATACCAATCAAATCTCAAGGCATTAATTATTTCAGATATGATGGCTTCTTGTCCCAAATATGGTCAATATGCAAAAGAAGTCTTAGCAAAAAAACTGGATCCAAAAATCCTTGATTCCATAAAAAGTATTGAATCGAGAAAAGATTTTTCAAATCCAAAATATATGGAACTGCTTATGCCTAATTTTTACAATCAATTTATTTGTAGAATTCCATTAAAAGATTGGCCTGAACCAATGAAACGATCTTTTGACAAAATCAACAACAGTCTTTATGTTACCATGCAAGGACCAAGCGAATTCGGTATAGGAGGCAATCTTATCCATTGGGACAGATCAGAAGATTTGAAGAACTACAACATTCCTACATTGATTATTGGTGCTCACTATGATACTATGGATCCTTTATATATGGAATGGATGAGTAAACAGATAAAAAGATCAAATTTTCTATTGTGTAAAAATGGATCCCATATGTGTATGTGGGATGATCAAGAAGCTTACTTTGGCGGATTAATTCAATTTATAAAAACCGTCGAGTCAAAGAAAATATAGGGTCGATTTAAATAATTACTTTTGTGAATACATTAGCTATTGATTGTCATGTGAAGTATTCTCTTTGATTATTTGAATAAAGCATTATTTAAGGCCATTTCATTATATGAATCTTATAAAAGTTGGACAACTTCTTCCCAGATCATTTTTGTAATTTCTTCTATAGGAAGTTTTGCATCAATGGTTATAATTTTTTCATCTTGTTGAACTATCTTAATGGCTTCAAGATAATTATTTCTAACTTTAATAAGATTTTCTAGATTCTCATAGATTTCTTTTGAAGTTCGATGAGTATTAATTCTATCCATACTTAATTTAGGATCAAGATCCAAATAAAATGTAATATCAGGAGTTAATAATTCTCTAGCTTTGGCATTCGCGTTCATCACCCAATTCATAGACACAAATACGGATTGATATGCAAGGGATGATAGATAATATCGATCGCAGATAACATGATGATTTTGATCTAACGAATCAATTATTCCATCATTCTTATTTAAAAGATGATCGAGCCTATCGGCTACAAAAAGTCCTGCTACAACCAGGTTATCCATTTCCGTTTCACCTGAGAATATCTGGCGTATGATTTTACCAATTGGTCTAGAACTTGGTTCTGAAGTAAGCAGACAATTTTTATGTAAGGATAGTATTTGTTGTTGTAATAATCCGGCTTGAAGGCTCTTGCCAGAACCATCTATTCCTTCAAATACGATAAATTTTCCTCTCTTCAAAACTAAATTCTAAATGTAACTATTCAATCATTGAATGTTTTTGTCATAATTTTTGCAAAAATGGCAAAAATTTATGCCAAAAACAAGCTCGTTCATCATTAAAAAAGATGGATTACATCCATCTATAAAATTATAATACTCCTCTGGAGTATTTTTTAATACTTGACTGAATAGTTACTTCTAAATACAAAGATAGGAAATTGTTCGATGGAAATTATAGGTGAACTATTCTTTATTAGCAGTGTTTTTTCAAAATAGGTAATACAAGCTAATAATCTTAATTGCTACTGATGAATGTTTAATTGAATAAAATGGATAGTAAGCGTAAAGTCTTAATTGTGGGAAGCTCAGGAATGATTGGAGGGTTAATTCTTCAAGAATGTTTGAACAGTGATTTTGTTTCAGAAGCTATTGTTATTGTTAGGAATAAATTGAAAATTGAACATCCAAAATTGAAGCAAGTAATTTGTCAGAATTTTATGGATTATTCAGGGATTGAAGATCAACTGATTGGAATTGACATTTGCTACTATTGTCTCGGAGTATATACAGGAGCAGTACCCAAAGATAAGTTTATCGAGATTACTGTAGATTATCCTTATGCATTAGCAAAGACCTTACGAAAAGTTAATCGCGTGATGAATTTTTGCTTGTTAAGTGGACAAGGAGCAGATCGAACAGAAAAGAGCCTTTTATTATTTGCCTCAAATAAAGGTGCAATTGAAAATAAATTATTAGCACTAGGGTTCACTCATGTTTATTGTTGCCGACCTGGATATATTTATCCTGATGTTGAGCGTCAAGAGCCAAATTGGAGTTACTCTTTAATTAGAAAAATATATAAACCAATATCTTTTATTTATCCAAATTTTGGAATCAATTCAATTCAACTTGCAAAAGCAATGTTCAGGATTGGCATGTTGAATATAGAAAAGGATTTATTTTCAAATGCTGAATTGAGACTATATAATATTGACAATTAATTTTTATTGTAAATTTGATAACATAGTTTCAATTTGTTTGGTTCTTTCAGGATCAAGGAATAAATGAATTGGTGACGCTTGATTCGTATTTGATTGTTGTCTTAGTTTCGTTTTAATTCTAAGTATTTCTGTTGTATTTAGTTCAGAGAAGGATCTACGCAATAAAGGAAGTACTTCCTTGAATTTTATTTCTTCAAGTTGACTGATCCAATGGTTTATCAAGGTTAGACTGAAATCCTGCATTAAATAGAAACTTGTAGATTGATACATAAAGCCTTCTATCCAATAGGCAGTCTTCTGTGCGTCTGATATATTGAGAAGCTGGTATTCTAATTCAGTAATAAATTCATCCTCAGACAAATACTTGTCTTCAAGAATTTTGTACCATATTTTACCACGCACTAGTGGATGAATACTTTCTAAATTTGAATTGTTTATAAGTTCATCTTTCCAAAGTTGATGATATTCAATGTTTTCAGAATGCAGGAAGAAAGTGGATATTAAGTCAAGACATTTGAGCATTCGCTTGGCCTTATCACCTTTTATAAAGCTGCATTGTGTTCCGAATTCTAGTATTATTTTGGGTATGATTTGATTAATAATTTTTTCAAGAATTTTGGTATCCATTTGATAGAGGTTACCATAACTGATGGTTGAAATAAGAGGTCTTATTAATGCGCACAAAGATTCAACTTCATTTGACTTGATAGAAAGCAAATTAATTTTATCGGATATCATTGGCCATAGCTTATCCAAATTTGCTTTAAGTCCATGCTCAAGTGTGTGAGCTAACGAAATAAAATCATTGGATTGTTCAAGTAGATCAAGGACGTAATAATAGATTGCATCTTCTATTGTTGAAGCGTGAATGGCCGCTTGAATCAATGTCATCTCTTGATCAGGACTCCATTCAAAATTCCAATTCTCATGAAAATTGCCTTGAGCTTTTATTTCAAGTTCTTGAGGTTTGCACCAATCCAGTTTTAATAATATCGACTGATGGAGAAACCTACTTATCGCCAGATGTTTTTCTTTCCGAAGATCAAGCTCTAAGAAGTCACTTCCAGATTCGGACCAATGCTTCGTTAATCTCAATAA
>JBDSHL010000182.1:0-2352 GCA_039918515.1 Saprospiraceae bacterium
TATTCAACTATTAGAATCTGAGAACTTGAAATGTTCATTGTAGTTAGATTTACTAGATAAACACCAGACAGTAGTTCTGAAGCATTAAAAAAATATTTCTGATCATTATTCTGCTGAATTCCTTGAAAAATTGTTTTAACTTCTTTCCCCATGAGGTCCGTTATATTCAATCTAATTTTCTTCCCAACTGATAAAGTGGTAGGTATACAAGTGATAGCCTTCGCGGGATTCGGAAATAATTTTTGTTCGAAAACATTTTTAATATTTTGAGAAGATGTAATATTTAGTATTTTAAACTTAAAGTAAGATTCAGGTGCTGGCATGGGGCGAAATTGGCTTTTGCCATTATTTGCAGTTGAAGAAATATAATATTGTATTTCCGATTCTACAGCTTGCATTGGAATAATTGCGGACCAAATCTTTGGATCATTATTATCTTGGATCATTTTCAATTCTGTAAAGTTGATTTCATTTTTTAATTTATAAAAAACACTGCCTTCACTAATTCCAGAATTATGTTGAATTGTAGCAGTAATCTTATAATCAGAATTATCTTCTTTCTTAATATCATCAAGACTAATATGTTGAATGAGCAAAGGGTTAGTTGTTCCTAACTCTTTAGTGATACAATGAATCGCACCACTTGCACTAATCATACTTTCACAATTAATACCTACTACATTATAACCGGGCATAATGGACTTCCAAATTCTTAAAGCTATCGAATCATATTTTAATTCATAAGTAGGTATTAGAATTGATTTGTTGATTATTAGAGCATTTGCATAAGTTCGATAAGAGCCTTTTTGATCTGGATAATTGCCGTTAATATCAGGAGGCATTGGAATTCTATATACTTTAAATGGATTTCCACTTTTCGTTTTATAATTTGAAAGTACATATTGTATATTGGCTTCTATCTGTGGACCGTCTGCTATTCCAATGGGGTATTGACCAACCAACAAGGTAGATTCATCTAATAATTTCATATGCATATCGATGTGATGAATTCCATCATAGGGTAGTTTCGACATTATTGCATAGTTCGAAATTCCCATGTAACTATTCAAAATATTATTTATTTCTGAAACGGTGTGGACTGAAGTTCCATAAGTTGAATTGGGGCCATTTTCATCTTCGACCAAACTGGAAGAAAATGCTTGTCCTGCGCCATCAGACATAAAATTACCACCCGTATGAACCAAATCTAATGGTGCTTTAAGTGTCTGAAATAATGGTAAATTCAATGTTCGGGAAGCAAGTACTGAAAATGAATCATCCGAAGGTCTAGGTCTATTATAAATCCAGTCAACAAGAGTTAGTGAATCTATTCCATCCAGATACACAGAATTAGGACCATAATCGCGCATCCACACACTATTGGTATTATATTTAAGGTATGAAATATTTTGACTTGGATTTATTGCATTAGCTTCAAGATAGGATTTAACAGAATTGGTATCATTTGCTGCAATGATTACTTTACATTCTTTCATTGCATTTCTTACAATTTCTTTCAAGATTGAAGGATAAGATTTCCAGGAAATAAAAATGGCTTGCATTTCTTCCCATTCTGCTGGAGTTCTACATCTGTCTGAAAACATTGAGAAAGTAGAATTGTCCTTTAATGTTTTAATGTAATCGGGCATTTGCAAAAGCTCTTTTTCTGAAAAACCTTTAGGCAAATTCAATTCTTGTCCTATCAGTATTATGAATTTACTACTTAAAATAAAAGCGAGAAAAAAAATAAATGTTATTTTAGTAATTGACATTTTATTCTAATCTTAAAAACTACTTTTTCTGAATTCATCACTCATAATTCTTTAACCTATTTATAAGATCTAGATGCAATCTTAACTTCCTGATAGTTCAATGCTTCTTTAATTAAAGTTGGTTCTTGATTGACATCTGTCCATTGCCATGCTGCAACAAAAGCATAATGGTCATCATCACGCAAAGTTTCTCCTTCTTCTGTTTGGTATTCTTCTCTAAAGTGGCCACCACAAGATTCATTGCGATTCAATGCATCTACAATCATTAATTCTCCAAGATCTATAAAATCTGCTACTCGAATAGCTTTTTCTAATTCAGGATTAAACTCATTGGCTTGACCGGGAACATAAACATCGGACCAAAATTCTTTACGTAGATCCTGAACCATTTTTCTTGCTTGCTTAAGTCCAATCTCATTACGAGACATTCCGCAATGGTCCCACATAATTTTTCCTAACTTTTTATGCAGAGATTCAACGGTCTGGTTTCCTTTAATAGATAATATTTTCTCAATGGTCAATTGAACATTCTTTTCTGCTTCTTCAAATGCTGATTGATTTGTTTCTATAGTTGGGGTGC
>JBDSHL010000183.1:0-2612 GCA_039918515.1 Saprospiraceae bacterium
CCTAAAGAAATTGCATTAGAAAATAATTACAAGATTGTACAAACAATTAGTCTGTATGATATATCCAAGAATAAAACAATGGAATATGCTTATGTCAAGACTACTGCAACCAATGTTCCATTTCTGAAGGGAAATTCTTTTGATTATGTATGGTTAACCAAATTTTTAGGTGACAATGGACCATCCTTGTTATGGATTTTATTTATACCTATAGTAATATTTATTGTAACAGGAGTATCGAATGCAGCTAATCTTACCGATGGATTAGATGGATTAGCTTCTGGTATTTCTGCAATTATTGCAGCAACACTTGCAATCATGGCGTACGTTTCTGGTAATTCCATTATTGCAGATTACCTGAATATTTATTATCTTCCTTTCACTTCAGAATTAGTGATTTTTGCATCTGCATTATTTGGTTCTTGTGTTGGATTTCTTTGGTACAATACTTTTCCCGCAAAAGTTTTTATGGGCGATACAGGAAGTCTTACACTAGGCGCAATTATAGCTGTGTTGGCCATTGTATTAAGGAAAGAATTGCTTATTCCATTAATGTGTGGTGTTTTTTTTATTGAAAGCCTTTCAGTAATAATTCAAGTTTCATATTTTAAATATACCAGAAAAAAATATGGGGAGGGAAGACGAATATTTTTAATGTCTCCTTTACATCATCATTTTCAAAAACTGGGATACCATGAAGCAACTATTGCTACAAGGTTTTGGATCGTAAGTTTGTTTTTGGCAATTATTACAATAGTAACTTTAAAAATTAGATAAGTTGATAGTCATACTAGGTTGTGGAGAAAGTGGAATGGGTGCGGCAATGCTTGCTCATAAACTTTCTATGCCTATATTCTTAAGTGATTATGGAAGAATAAGTCAAGATTTTAAATCTCAATTAATTGACAAGGAAATTGACTTTGAAGAAGAAGGCCATAACCTTGTCTATGAATTTTTGCCTGATTTTGTCATTAAAAGCCCAGGAATTCCTGATCAATCAGAAGTAATAAAATATTTTGATCAGAAAGGTATCAAAATAATTTCCGAAATTGAATTTGCTTTTCAATATTGTAAAGGTCAGATTATCGCTATCACAGGCTCAAATGGCAAAACTACGACAACAAATCTGCTCTATCACATCATGAAAAATTCAGGTTGTGATGTGGTCAAAGTGGGAAATTTGGGATATTCATTTGCGAGAAGTTTAGCGGAATCTTCTCACGATTATTATGTTGTTGAAGTGAGCAGTTTTCAATTGGATTCAACCATTAATTTTAAACCACATATCGCTATTCTGTTAAATATTACTCCTGATCATTTGGATAGATATGAAAACAATTTTGAAAAATATGTTTTTTCAAAATTCAGTATTGCAAAAAATCAAACAGAAAATGATTACTTGATCTTATATAAAGATGCTGTCGTCATGAAATATTTTTCTTCAATGAAGATTAATGCTCAAACTTTGTGGATTCAATCAGAATTAGATCAAGAAGGAAAAGTCTTTATAAATGGGAAAGCTAGATTTAATTTCAATCATACTGTTTTAAAAGGTAGGCACAATGCTATAAATGTTTCATGTGCAGCAACAGCATGTGAAATTATAGGCTTGAAGGATCAAGAAATTCAAGAGGGTATGTACAGTTTTATAAATGACCCACATCGTCTTGAATCCATTACTACAATAAATGGAGTGGAATTTATTAATGACAGTAAAGCGACCAATGTAGATTCGGTCTTCTGGGCATTGGACGCCATGAATTCAAAGATCATTTGGATAGCAGGAGGTCAAGATAAAGGGAATGATTATACGAGCATTGAGGATGTAGTAAAGAATAAGGTAAAAACATTAGTGACATTGGGAAAGGATAATTCCAAGTTGATTGAATTTTTTGGAGATTATGTACCTGTAATTGATACACATGATATGAAAACTGCAGTCCATAAATCGATTGAAATTTCAGAAAGGGGTGATGTTATATTGTTGTCACCAGCTTGTGCAAGTTTTGATTTATTCAATAATTATATGCATCGTGGAGATGAATTTAGAAAAGAAGTTCTTAAAATTAAATCAGAGACAAGAAAATGAGTCAGTTTAACAGTTTTCTAAATGATGAAATACGTGGTGCCAAATTTCTTTGGGCTCTTATAGGTATTTTTTCCGCCTTATCCATTTTGGCAGTATATTCCGCAAGTGTAGCTTTGACTAAGTACAATATGGATTCTACAGTGTTTGTGCTTTTCAAACATGTACCTTTTGTATTAATTGGTTTATTTATTGTTTGGTTTATCGGCAATAATGATTACATTATTTTCAATAGGATAGCACCTTTTATGCTCTTGTTTGCAATTGCCTTACTCATATTTACTTTGATAGGAGGAGTGAGTATTAATTCTGCAAGAAGATGGATTAACATTCCTTTTTTAAATATAAGTTTTCAAGTGTCTGATTTTGCTAAAATAGCCTTAATTACCTATCTCGCTCGATCCATTGCTGCTAAGCAGGAAATAATAAAAGATTTCAAGACTGCATTTGTTCCCATATTATTGCCGGTATTAATAGTATGTGGATTGATTGCTCCTTCTAATTTTTCAACCGCAGCTCTCTTATT
>JBDSHL010000184.1:0-2639 GCA_039918515.1 Saprospiraceae bacterium
TTAGAATTTTCCATTTACCACCCAAATCTTTGAACCCATTGAAAATGCTATTTAATCCACAAATTATCTGATCAATTCCTGCATTTGGTTTGGGTGCAGAATTTATGGTGATATTCATGCAACACTCAGGACTTGTACCACAGTCATTTGCATAAGTATAACATATTTTTCCATTGCCTGAATTGTCAGGCCATTTGATATCAATGGTGCTCGAATCATTTGGATTGGTAGTTAGAATTGTGCCATTTGTCACTATCCAGAAATGTTGCTTAATATCCTTAACTATTGAAGTATCTATTAGATATCTTTCTATACTTTTTGTACAAATATTACTGTCTCCTTTTGGACAGATTTGAATGGGTTTTAAATTGTCCTCATCTAAAGTCTCACAAAATTCCAATTTGCATATTTTATTTATGTTTCCAAGTTTGGCATCTACAATTAACTGCAAACAGTATTCACCTTTTTTAGAAATGAGAAGTTTTTCATCAGTGCTGATTGATTTTTTAATTGGGTCAGTTTGTAGATACCAATTATAACTAAGATTATAAGTTTCACTACCTCCACAACTGTTGGTCTGATTTATAATTATAGGAGAAATTTCAATTTCTTGACCTACACATTTTTCCCTAAAACTTACATTAAATTTTAAAAAGATTGCTGTCAAAATATAAGAACTATCACATTTATATGGTTTTGTAGATTCAGGAAGTGGCACTAAAGTTTGATTTTCACATGCGTTAAAAACTCTACCCGTGATCGGATCTTTGAAGGCATCATTTGGTCCGCATCCTATAAAATAATAATTTGGAATGTTAGGAACTGGAAGAACAACAAACTCCACTACAGAATCAAAAATACAGCAATTAGCATCTTTCAATTCTTTTCTGTATATTCCGGAAGCAAGTATAGTTTCGTTTTGCCAAGTATAAGGAATTTTTTCTGGACAAATATAATAAGGTCCTCCTTTTTTGTCGTCAATTTTTTTAACAGTTATGGTTACACATTCTGGACCATTACTATCGCATATGGAGGAGATGGTTCCAATAATAGCAGTTGCACAAAGTGTAAATACTCCTTCATCGGGAAAATCTAGTGTGATTTTATTTGAATTCACCATTTGGTCGACAGCATCAAGTGTCCATTTATATAAAGATTCACATCCGGCCTTTTGGGCTTTGACTTCGAATAATTTCTTACAGGCACCTTTACATACTTCTATTTTTCCGTCTGCGTCATTGTTAATTTTTCCGATAGGATCCAGTTTAGGCGATGCCCCTCCTGTAGTTGATAAGGTAAAGTCACATACATCGCCATTACAACCATCCACGAAAAAATAATAGGTTTTACACGCAGTTAAATTTCCACATATTGTTTTTGTGCCCATTGCACCAGGGCAAGTTGCATCACAAACAATTAAGTTGGAAAAAGAACAATCTTCATAAATTCCTAGTTGTATTCCGTTTGTTCCTCCGGGTGGAGGAAATTTACAATTATTATAAGTTACTGTTATACATACATTTCCTCCTGAAGTAACAAAAGCCCACCAGCCTATATTGGTAGGGGCACCCCAGCCTGGGCAAAGGGAAGGAGGGCCTTGCATATTAACATAATCTGCATTTTGACACATGTATCCATTCATGACTGTTAAGCCGCAAAGAACTGCAGCGCCATCACAATCGTCAGATCTGGGCGGAGTGCATTGAGCATAACCGATCTGATAAAGTAGCTGACAAATACAAAAAATAAAAATATGTTTAATTACTGAACTCATAATTTTCTAGATTTTACTAACAATAATAGGGAAATGAAGAGGAAGTGAAGGTTGCCAAACGCACCCATTAGAAATCATTGTTCAACAAGTTCCATATTACGCCTTTGCAAATATAATCAAATGGCTGGAAATCTAATCACTTCTAAACAAATTAAGAGAATGGGGTTATTCTTATGATTACATGTCTGACTCCTACGACTTGGATCAATTACTTCACTTTTTGCAAGTTGATAGCTATAAGCCTTTTGGAAAATATGATTGCCAAAATTTATTGACCAAGGGAATGGAAGAATTAAAAAGGAATATTTAAATTAATTAATTTTACTGATTTCAATATTAGTCTTTTTTAAAGTTGCAAATTATTGCAATAAAAATTCAAGCCTAATATTAACTGTCAACGATCAAATATTCTTTTGAAACAATTCCTGAATAACACCAGTCTAAAGATTTTGGAAGTTTTATTGAAGTGCTTTCATTAGTGAATTGATTTTTGAATTTTCAATTATACTATTTCTACTGGCGAAAAATATTCTAAAATTCCCCTGTAAATCCCTTCATCGATGGCTGCAACGTAGAGAGCCATAAGCTTGCATTGAATAGACTCGCATTTCCTTTACACTGCTATGTTTCGAAAGATAAAAATAGCAATTAATTTTTTTCTACCGACAAAATTTTAATACAGAATATCAACTCCGTAAATTTTTATAATCATTTACATATAAAAAGGGCAATCTCCTGAAATCGGAAATTGCCCTTTTATTTTTAAAAATTACTGAAGATTCAAAAGCTCAACGCTCTATGATGAAGATAAAAATTAAGATGCTTGATAAAGATTAAGTTCCTAATTAAATATGGACATTTCTAA
>JBDSHL010000185.1:0-3122 GCA_039918515.1 Saprospiraceae bacterium
AATGGTTAAACCAGGTTCATTACATACCGCAATAGAAATGGGAAATCATGCTGCTGCGAATGTGCAAGAGGCTACTTCACATGTTGCCGAAGCAACAATGGATCATGCTAGTGCAGAAAATCATGAAGTAGGATTTAATGTAGGATATTCTGTTCCTGGAATTCCGGAGATTGGATTAATGCTTGGATTTCTTGCCCTGTTTGTAGCTACGACATTGCACTTTTTATCTAAAGCTCCATTGACTCCGAAAAAAGACGCGTTCCTGGAAGAAAGCTTACATCATCACGTTTAATAAAAAAAAATTGAGAGAATAACATGACTTCATTAATCATCATATTATCGATCATACTGCTTTTTGTAATATTAATACAAATTGCAAAAATTTATGAAATTTCAGAAGAACTCAAAGGAGAAGAAGCTGCAGAAATTAGCAGTGCTAATTTTAATTCAATTGGCTTATTGACATTCTGTGTTGTATTTTTTGGTTGTTTTGTTTGGGGTTGTTTATATTATTCAAATTATATGCTTGGATATGGACCTTTAAGAGCGGCATCCCAACATGGGGGAGCCATTGATTCTATGTTCAACGTTACAGCATTTTTCACTATAATCGTTTTTGTATTGTGTCATCTAGCTTTATTCTGGTTCGCCTATCGATTCAGATACAAACCCAATAGAAAAGTGTTGTTTATTCCTCATAATGATACCCTTGAGTTAGTGTGGACAGGAATTCCGGCTTTCGTTATGGTGATCCTTGTAGTTAAAGGATTATTAGCATGGAATGAAATTATGGCAGATACTAAGAAAGGGGAGGATTATCTTTCTCTGGAAGCTACAGCATGGCAGTTTGCATGGAATTTAAGATATCCTGGGAATGACAGAGAATTAGGAGTTAAGGATTTTAGATTAATAAAGCCAGGAAGCAATGAATTAGGACAAGATTGGCATGATGAAAGAAATCTAGATGATTTCAACTCTGACGAATTAGTACTTCCCAAAGGTAAAAAAGTAAGAGTGAGTATTATCGCTAGAGATGTATTGCATAATTTTTATTTACCACATTTTAGAGTAAAAATGGATGCAGTACCCGGTATTCCAACTTACTTTGTTTTTACACCAACAAAAACTACTGAAGAGTTTCGTCAGGAACTCAGAAAATATAAAGAATACAACGTTCCTTCTGATCCTGCTGATCCTAATAGTCCTCCGAAATGGAAGACTTTTAATTTTGAATTAGCTTGTGCGGAATTATGTGGAAAAGGGCATTATAGTATGAGAAGAATGGTAAGAGTGGTAACTCCAGAAGAATTTGAAAAGTGGATGGCTAGCCAAAAATCATATTACCTAACATCCATTAGAAATACCGAAGACGATCCTTTTAAAGGAATTCCTATTAATATGGAATTAAAAAATGATGCCATATACTTGAAAAATGCTTTGGAAAAAGCAATGGATTCAACGAATACGAATACAGGCGATCGTACTTTAAATATAAGTAGTATTTATTTCGAAACTGGTACTGCCAAGCTCACTGCAGAATCTGAATTTGCATTACAAGTTTTAACAGAAGCTTTTCAGACTAACCCGAGATTAAAAGTTGAAATAAATGGTCATACAGATAATGTAGGTGATCCTAAAGCAAATATGACATTATCTCTAGAAAGAGCCAATTCAATAAAGGCATATTTAATTGGAAAAAATATTCCTTCCGATAAAATGAGTACCAATGGATTTGGAATAACGAAACCCATTGAGAGTAATGATACCAACGAAGGGAAAGCAAAGAATAGAAGAATTGAATTTAAAATTTTATCTTTTTAAAATATAAGATCTATGTCATCAAATCACGGTCATAAAGAGCAAGACATACTCATTGAGAATTTGGGTTACGATGATCATTTTCATGAAATTCATGAAGGCGATAAATATCAAATGAACTTCTTCTCGAAGTATATTTTTAGCATGGATCATAAAATTATTGCAAGACAATTCCTTTTTACTGGAATTTTTTGGGCAGTTATTGGCTCTGCTATGTCTGTTATATTTCGATTTCAACTTGGTTTTCCAGATGCAAGCTTAGCTTGGATTAAACCGATTCTTGGTCACTGGATTACTATTAATGAAGCAGGAGTCGGGACATTAGAGCCTGAATTCTATTATGCATTAGTTACTATGCATGGAACAATCATTGTATTCTTCGTATTGACTGCAGGATTAAGTGGAACATTTAGCAATTTATTGATTCCCTTACAACTAGGTGCAAGAGATATGGCTTCGCCATTTCTAAATATGTTATCTTATTGGTTCTTCTTCTTGTCAAGTATTGTGATGTTTTATTCCTTGTTCTTAAGTACAGGACCATTTTCAGGAGGATGGACAGCATATCCTCCATTAAGCGCATTGCCACAGGCTTCTATTGGCTCTGGAGCAGGAATGACGTTATGGCTTGTGTCCTTGAGTCTATTCGTTATTTCGGTGTTGCTTGGAGGTATGAACTATATTACTACCGTTCTCAATCTAAGAACAAAAGGAATGAGTCTATGGAGAATGCCATTATCGATATGGGCATTCTTAGTTACGGCAATATTAGCGCTATTATCATTTCCTGTATTGTTCTCAGGATTCTTGTTATTAATATTTGATAGAAGTATGGGAACCAGCTTTTATCTCTCTGATATATTTATCAATGGTGCACCTCTTGATAGAATTGGAGGCAGCCCCATATTGTATCAACATATATTCTGGTTCTTAGGACATCCCGAAGTGTATATCATTATTTTGCCAGCAATGGGTATCGTTTCAGAAGTACTTTCAGTGCATGCCCGCAAACCGATATTTGGATATCGCGCAATGGTTTATTCCATACTTGCCATTGCCTTCTTATCTTTTATTGTATGGGCACATCATATGTTTATGTCTGGAGTGAATCCATTTATATCTAACTTTTTTGTGGTGTTTACTTTAATAATTGCTGTGCCTTCGGCAGTCAAAGTTTTTAATTGGATAAGTACTTTGTATGGAGGAAACGTAAGATTAAATACACCTATGTTATTTTGTATTGGATTTGTATCTATGTTTATTTCAGGAGGATTAACGGGAATATTTCTTGGTAATTCAGCAAT
>JBDSHL010000186.1:0-3366 GCA_039918515.1 Saprospiraceae bacterium
CGATAAATTCTTCCATCTTCAAGATTGCTTAAAAAAAGTTGATTGCGACCAGGTGTATGATCATAACATATATTTCCAATTCCATTTCCTAGTCCACCTGTGTTAGGTAGAATAGTGCCTGATATGCTTGGTATTGTTGGGAATGGCGTTGTTGTAACAATTGTAGTTGTTACATAAGAATTAAAGTCTGTTTTATAAATTCCAGCTCTACCACCAGGACCTGATCCAGAATTCAAAAAGTTTGCATCATATTTATATACATCTGTCGCTGCCAAATATATTTGATCTACATTGTCTATTGCAATACCGAATACTTGACCAATGCTGGGCGTTTTCCAAGGGGTTGGGTGAATTTTAGAGGCAGGAGGTAACGCTGATCCCCAATCCGTACCTGGAACCGCAGATGAATTTAATCTTGTATCATAAATAACTCCAACGGGATCGGTTGTATTTGGTGAATAACAAGTTGCGACGGTCCAACCACAATTTTTTATATCAACTGGAGTGCAATTTATTGTGATTGTATCTCTAAATATTTTTTCAAAACAAATTTTAGGGGGAGTAGAATTGTCATATTCAAAAGCAATCCAGGAAATAATTGCTGTCGTGCTATTTGAATAACTATGCATCGTCATGCTATTTGAACCCAAATGAGTAGATGTACTTTGACCATCACCCCAATCTACTCTTGTAATTGAATCACAGTCATTCATATTTCCAATGTTTAATTTTACTTTACACAATTTAGTGTTTACGGTTAAAGAAACTGCATTGTTAATTGTATTGCAAAAAACATCCAAGTTCTGACAACAATTATTTGGTTGATTAAAATAAATGGTACATGGACAAGTATCTTTACCACAATATCCTTTCATGGTTAAGGTATAATTGCCATTTAGATAGAATGATGAATTATTTACTGGGATGGTGAAATCTGGCGTAGCCTGAACCTGATTCATCATTAATGGAGTAAATCCAGGAGGGCCAGTAAGTTTCCAATCTACCAATGCGTTAGGTGGACAATTGTTTCCAATGCATTGGAAACTTGTGAAAAGTCTTATAGGCAAAATTCTGATATCTGCAGGTACTGATAAAGTATCTCCACATATGTGTTTTATCAATGGACCTCTGCCAACTCCATAAAGTATTTCAAATGGACCACAATGACATGCATCGGTTTTTTCACAGGAACGAAAACTGATATCATCTACCGCAAAATCATTTCCAATACTTGAATTTGAACCAAGTCTTATTTCAATGTTTACAAATCCATTTAATGTAGCCGTCCAAGGGCCAATTAATTGTTGCCATGTGTCTGGCGATTCAGCTAAGGAAGTTGTAGTAATGAAAGTGTTATTAATCCATAATTGAATAATCGGATCGTCGAAGTCTTTTGTTGGGATGACAAGATTATTGACAAATGCACAAAAAGAATAGAGGACTCCTTTTGTGACAAAAACTTGTTCCTGCCATGCTATACTACAAGTAGAGTTCGCTCCATCTACGATTAACATTTGACCTGTCAAAAGCGCGGGTGGAGTATGATTGATACAAGCCCATTGTGAATTAGCTGTAGTTACTTGATTTGAATTTAATACAGAATATTGGCCTATTGAAGTTGGACCACCTGGACTAAAATATTGAAAACAAGGTGCATTGAAGCCCGTATTACCCATTTCGAAGTCTCCATTGACAACTTGCTCAGGTCCTTGAATGGTTCCCAATGGGCAACAAGCTTGAGTTTGAGCTACCAAAAGTCTCGGAAAGGTTAAAAAAACAACTGCTATTATCTGAAATAAATTCAAATAAATAGATTTTGGAAATGGAGAGTAAACTGTTTTCATATTAGATGAATTAAAGAGTTAAAAAAAGAGAAAGACTAAATCTTTAATGCCATGCCAGAAACGTTCAAAAAGGCAACCTCAATTTTAAGTTTTATTCAAAATTGGGCATCCAGTCTAATAAGTACTGGCAAAGCTCAGATTTAGACTCAATGTTTAAACTACAAAAATAGTAAATTTTAATCGATCATGCAAGTATTATTTTAATTTTCAGAATAAAAGGATATAATAAGGGAAATATTCAAAATCGTAATATGTCTTAAGTAAGAAAAAATAAGGTATGACCAGTTTTATTTGGTCTTTGTTAGAAGTTAGGTAAGTCATCGAAATAAATTTCGATGTACAAGTTGTGTGGTTGTATGACCAAATTTATTTGATCATTGAGAGAAAATTGGCAAATCATCGAAATGAATTTCGATGTACGAATATTTGTATGACTAAATTTATTTGGTCGTTGTGAGAAGTCTGATAAGGCATCGATATAAATTTCGATGTACGGGAAATGGGTGCGATTAATTTGGTAGGAATTTAATAGTTTTGTTATTTAATAACGATGGAAATAAAACTATATTTCAAAAAACTACCCCATATACTTCCTGAAGGTGCTTTGTTTTTTGTAACCTTTAGGTTAGAGGGATCCATTCCCTTAATTAAGCTTAAGCAATTGAAAGATGAATATGAACTTACTTTATCTCAGGCTCGAATCAATTCAAGGCAACTAAAAGATAAAATTAGATGTAAATACGAAAAAGACAAAGAAGTATTGCAGGAACAAATTTCAGATGGTCCATTTTACCTTAAAATACCAGAAATCGCTGAAATTGTAAAAAACCAATTACACTTATTTGATAAAATATATTATGATTTGATATGTTACTGTATAATGCCTAATCATGTGCACGTATTATTAGATACGTCTATTCAAAATGATAAAAGTAAAATGTCGTTGGATAAAATTTTAAAAAGACTCAAAGGGCCTATTGCAGTCAACTCAAATCGAATCTTGGGTATGACTGGAAGGTTTTGGATGCATGAGAGCTATGATCATTATATTCGTAACGATAAAGAATTAAATGCCATAAATTGTTATATCCTCAATAATCCACTGAAAGCTGGTTTGGTCAAAGATTGGAGAGATTGGGAATATTCATACCCTAAGACAGAAGAATGATTGTTCAAAATTTGTAATGATAGGCATCGAAATAAATTTCGATGTACAAATTGTGTTGTTGTATGACTAAATTTATTTGGTCGTTGTGAGAAGTTTGGCAAGGCATCGAAATGAATTTCCATGTACAAGTTGTGTGGTTGTACGACCAAATTTATTTGGTCGATTTAAGGAAGTTTGGCAAGGCATCGAAATGAATTTCGATGTACAAGTTGTGTGGTTGTACGACGAAATTTATTTGGTCGTTGTGAGAAGTTGCAAGACATCGAAATAAATTTCGTTGTACAAGTTATGTGGTCGTACGACCAAATTTATTTCATCGTTGCGAGAAGTTGCAAGACATCGAAATAAATTTCG
>JBDSHL010000187.1:0-24621 GCA_039918515.1 Saprospiraceae bacterium
AATTCGTATCTCTACTCCTCTACACCAATTCAACTACCTCTAGCTTTATCTAAATTTATGAAAGACTCTCTCCGCTCAATTATATAAAAAATTCTAAAATTCCCTTTACACTTGTGCGCTAGCACTACTAACTAAATTTCATGAACCCGCGATTTTATATCCCGAAGTTCCACTCCTTCATCCTTCCTATTTCCCCAATCTGTCAATGAACGTTTGTAATAAATAATTGATATAAACTATTCTATATCAACCAATTATTATATAATTTGCCGAACTTCTTTAAAATTCGGACTGCAAAAATAACCTTAATACGATTGTTCAAGCTATTTAGGCTAAAAATATTTTCAGAATGCTTTGACAATCAATTAAATGTTTTGATTCCATTAAAGTCTTACAGTTCATAGTAGAATCACTTAATTAGAAATAAATCTATAACTATTTATATCGATAACAATCAATTTGAAATTTTTAAATAATACCTACTAGTAGCCTCCATAAACGAGACTTATCAATAGGTGTCTTCAACATTCCTTCTTGTCAAAAAATAAATGCTAAAACTTGTGATAACAATATTAGATTTACTTTATTAATGAATAAGATTTCTTGATGAATACATATACTTTTCTTAATTATTCTTCAGAATGTCAGATCTCGACTTATGCCATTTGACCTTTATAAGTATGTAAAATGATTATTAGACTTGCATTCCTTATTTCAGTTAATCTCTTAGTCCTTTCTAACATTATTTTTTGTCAAGAAAAAGTGAAAGAAGACATTTCATTAATAGCATTTGCAAAATTTGCAATTGGAGCCCCTTCAAGAAATTTTCCAGCTGGCTTCACATGTGGTCTTAGTCTCGGTTTTCATCATGAATTTAAAATTTCCAAAGATTTTCATATCGATTTCGCATATCAACCCAGTTTTACTTTATACCAAAGAGGTTTTGGTACAAGTATTCTTGAATACTCTATAACCGATGAAAATCTAGTTCAGGATAAAATTATTAAACAATCTTCAAGTTCTCAAATTGACTTAATCAATAGTTTTTCACTCACGTTTGGTGGAGCGAAAAAAGATTCGACGATCGCTTTAGAAAATCGAACTTTTCATATCTTTCATAAATCTCCATTGATACTGAATTACAATTCAAGTCTAAGTTTGGGAACGAATTTCATCACCAATTTTAATGGACGAAATCAACAAATTGGTTTTATTAGGGTCAATATATGGAAAGCTGAACTTGCATATTATAATGATGGTACTCCCTTCCAATATATTCTTACGGGTGATGGCAAAGACAGATGGTGGACGGGCGGTGGGTATTTTCAATATGGCAATGATCGAGTTATTGATACTTCTTTGAAAAATAAATTTTCATTTGCATTGGGATTTGACCGATTCACAGGTTATAGTCATGGAATGTTTGAACTTGGAAATTTACTAAAGCAATCCATTGTATTACATAAAGATCCGCGTCAATATTTTCTTAATTCAGGCAGAAATTATCTAATGATAAGTGATTTGAAAAATAATTTTAATATAAATCTATCTGCAAATAATATTCCATGGATTGACATTCAGAATTTAATACATAACTCTGGTTCTATGTCCAAGCATTATTCCTTACTTAAAGAATCTTATTCACTTGGTGTAGCTGGCTATTATCCATTTAAATTATAAATATGAAAAGTCTATTCTTCATTTGCTTAAGTATTCTCTTCCTTAGCTGTCATCGGAATATTGCTAAAACCTATGATTTCATACTCTTTAAACAAATTGTAAATCATACAGAACCCAATCATATATCTCCAAAGATTTCCCACGATCATATATACGCATCTGGAATTAAATGGGTTAATATTAATTTTGAAGGCCACATCTATCAATTACCAGAATACTGTGATTCAGCAGATTTAGTTGCTTTTTTTAATGAAAAAAAACTTGAACCAGTTGAAGTTCAAA
The DNA here is from genome assembly GCA_039918515.1 of Saprospiraceae bacterium. Taxonomy (GTDB): domain Bacteria; phylum Bacteroidota; class Bacteroidia; order Chitinophagales; family Saprospiraceae; genus Vicinibacter. Next base: position 1,963 of record JBDSHL010000187.1, read on the forward strand.
CACCTGAACAAAGAAATCAAGACTCTAAAAAAACTATCGGTCAAAAAGTCGCGATAGGGGATAGTAATCCACAAATTAGTAAAGAGAGTCCTAAGGTAGTTCAATATACTTTTTTGAAATTTATTGATAACCAGAGAGTCGTATTTGTTAGTAATAATAAAGTAAAGTATGCCAATATTTATTCGCCAGTTATAAAAAATGAAAAATTTAAAATTGATTTGGTTAAATCTAAAAGATTCAATCCTTATCAAAGAGGATATTATTTTATTAAAGATGATACAACATTGATCGTGGAATTAAGACAATATAGAAAAGAACCCAGTAAGAAACTTATTTTTACCATTCACAATGAAAATCTAATTCTAAGAAAAATTGTAACTTATAAAGAACATCAAAAGAAAAATACGAAAGAAAAACAACAATTTCTTGAATCTGAATTCGATCTAAGCATTAACTATCCCGATATTGTCAATCTGCCTTTGTCTTATAAAATTGATAAGGAGATTGATTTTAATTTTAAAGAGCTTAAGATTGAAAGTATTGAAGATGGTCTCAGTTCGCTCCAAGGTCACAACAATATTTTATTCTTTGACCATAGATTATATCATTTCAAAGATTCAATTTTATTAGAAAATTTTGAATACGAAAAATGTATTACCTGGTAAGCTTATACTTAGACGCAAATTAATTGAAACAATTTATTTAACTAGAACTCCTTCTTCTTTGTATAGTTCTGCTCTTAATAATTGAACTCTTTCATCGTTCATATACTCATCAAAACTCATAATTCTATCAATGGTGCCTCGTGGAGTGATTTCAATAATCCTATTACACACGGTCTCCATAAAAGTATGATCGTGCGAATTGATTAAAATGATACCAGGGAATTCTTGACAATTTTCGTTAAAACTTTGAATACTTTCAAGATCCAAGTGATTCGTTGGTTGATCAAGAAGAAGAACATTTGGATTCTGTAACATCATTTTGCTAAGCATGCATCTCACTTTCTCACCTCCACTGAGTACATTTGTTTTTTTCAAAATGTCATCTCCACTAAACAACATTTTGCCAAAGAAACCACGGAAAAAAGATTCATGCGTTTCCGTTATATGGGCCGGAACAAATTGTCTTAACCAATCCAATAATGGGATTCCTCCCTTAAAAAATTCTTCATTTTCCAATGGCAAGTATACTTTGGTTATTGTAGTTCCCCAATCATATTTACCTTCATCTTGTGATGCATTACCACTGATTATTTGTAAAAAGCCAGACTTGATCTCACAGACAATGTAAAACAACAATTCATCAATCTTACATCATCGTTTACTGTGCTTTTATCGCTCCGTATCAATACACTTCCAACTTTTGCAATTGAACCACAGTCCCTTTCGAATTCTTAATGCAAACTATATACAGACCGGGATTAATTGTAGAATTCAGATCCACTTCGTATTGTGTTCCTCTTGATGCTTTGAAAGGATAAGTCAGTATCCATTCTCCCTGTAAATTATAAAGTTGCAACTGATAAGATTCTCCAGAGCCAATTCTTGACATAAAATAGAACTTCTTGCTAACTACCGGATTCGGAAAAAATACAAATGCTTTCTCCTTACCATTCCGAATATCTTCACTTGCAACCACCTTCTCACATCCCGGCACAACACATCCGAAGCTATCCGTCTTCACAATCCATGCTTTGGAACTGTAATCCCCTGGAAGAAAGCTATATCCGGTGAGATAAAATCCTCCATCTTGTGCCAGAGAAATATTATTGAATCGCTCCGGAAAGGAATCATTAGCATGTATTATTTTTCTTGACCAAATGCTATCTCCAGTTGAACTACATTTGAATATCCAACCATGACCTTCTGAAGTATCGGCGTATAATCCTCTATATCTATTATAAAGACCTGCACCAATGATGTTCCCGTATTTATCCTGAATGGCATTATAACAATCGTTATACAATCCTTTAAAAATCCTTTTGGTCATCTTAATGTTACCTGCAGTATCAAAGTTAATTAGGAGTACATAACTAAATTCTTTTCTAGCATCATAATCATTATAAGAATCACCAACACCAAGTACAGATCTGTCTAATTGAGCAAAGACATTAAAAAATATTTCATTATATCCTTTATTATTGATCTGCCGTCTCCACTGCAGTTCTCCATGGGAGTTAACTTTGGCGATGATCGGATCCTGATCTAACAGTCCATCATTCTTGACAATATAACCGGAAGCATATACACTGCTGTCGTGACCTTCTGTTATGCCAAAAAAGACTTCTCCTCCTGTAGTGTCCTTACCTCTTATCTCAGTATAATGAATGATATCCCCAAGACTATCTGCAATAGCAATCACAGGTATAGTAGCTAAGAAAGTTCCATTTGGTCGAATCTTCATATCAGTTCCACACAATCCAATGTTCGTATTCTTTAATTCGACGATATTGTTAAAGCTAGAATTATTATTTTTCTTCTTGAAACCCTTTGTCCAAATTGTATCAAATTGATCATTTAGTCTTGCATACCAGAAATGGTTAATAGAATCCGTTGATCTAAACTGATACCCACTGGTAAGAAATCCGTTACTAATTTTTTTCAATGCAAAAATTCCAAGTGGATTTAATGAATCTAAATAATTATTAAAATCTATAATATTTCCAAGGTGATCTAATTCGAAATGTTTTAAAAGTCTTCCGTATTTATTTCTAAACTTAGATAGAACAAATCCTCCAAGAACGTTCCCTGAATTCAATTGGCCAGAACAATAAATAGTTTCAATGTTTTCTTCTGAAGAGGGAATTACTTTATTAAAATATTCCTGTGCAGATAAGTAATTAAAACACAAAAAGTTGAAAATTATTAATATCCACTTCATATTTATAAAATTTGGGAGGCAGGTATTCTGCCTCCCTTCAAAGATATTAGTATTTGATGATTTTAGCTGTCCTAAGTTCGTTATTTTGATCTTTTATCTGAATCAAGTATAATCCTGGATCTAGCTGATCTATTCTAAGGTTGATCGAATTAGATCTTCCATCCAATTTTCTTTGAATAAGAATAATTCCAGCCGAAGTTATGACACTAATTTCCTTTATCCCTAAGTGTAAGTTAGATAATCTAACGGTCATTTCCTCTTCTACTGGATTGGGAAGGATAATTAAGTCGTCATTTAAGCCACCAGTCTGTAAATTATTCCTGCTTCTGAATTCCAGTTCTGATTCATTCTCGATAATCAAGGGATAAGATCTGCTATAATATTGACTTAATAGGGCCTGAGCTTGATAAGCACCAAGACTTCTTCCTTCTTCCAGAGATTCCAGGCTATTTAGTTGGGTTTCCGGTAAATCTGAAAGATTCAGATTGTTTTGCTTTGAGTAGACTATAACATTGAATACACTGACAAAATCTGCTTTCTCCGAGGATGAAGAAGGCATATTATTAACCACAGCTTGTGCTGCAGAAAAGTTATCTTCTTCGAGAAGAATCAAAGCATAGGAAATTTTATAGTTGATATCGGATTCATTAGACAACAAAATTTTTACGGTAATAATATCACCTATTGAGTAATAATATCGAAGCAGATCGTTGACAAGTAAGCCTCTTTCTTCTCCTTCAGGTAAGGTTGGCACAACAGAAAGATATTCGTCGGCATTTCCTGAGGTAATTGGTGTAGGAGCATAGCAACCACTTATCAAGGCACCTTGAGAAGCACAATCTGATAAAATACTATTCAAAGTCATATTCTGACTACAGGGTACTTTTGGATAATTGGATTCGTCATTTCTCCAATAAGTGAACCCAAGATTGGAATGTGCATGTTTAAGAACTGGACTTTGTGGATCACAATTGTCGAAAAATTTATTATCTGGATATAATCTTCGCGCAGTTACACATTCTCCTTGATCGCGAAATGCTCCATTGCCATTTGTTGAAATATTAATAGCCCAGGCTTTATTGGTGTTGGTGTATTCGTTGCACCATAAGTTAAGTCCCGGGTTCAGCATCTGTGCCTGATCTCCACGACCAATGGAAGTAAAGGTATTGTGACGATGTAAACTGGAAGCAGAACTGGTATTCTCGCTAACTATTCCGAGGCTCGAATTGCTTTGAGTTCCTAATACAGAAGCAGTGAAGTCATTATCCTCAATCTTAGTCTTGGTGACTGCCGCTTTATAGATTCCAATCCCAGGTATATTATCATTGCCCCCTGGAACAGTAGGATAAGAGCATATGAAGGCATTGTCGTGAATCATATGCAAATTTCCACTTTTAAAAATAATTCCTACAACATTGTTGTTGAAATTTGAATTAGAGACAGAATAGAATCTATTGCTATATGCTGCTCTTGCATCTATTCCGGCATATAAATTGCTAATTGTTATTCCATCTATATTCAGTTTTGAAAACCAGGAATAAACTCCGGTACCACGCAACGCAGCTGGGATAAATCCTGTATTGCTAATGTTGCCACCAGAAATATGGATGTCGCTGTTGGAATAGGCATAAACAAAATACCTGGTACCCAAACCCTGGGTCTTGTCGAATGGCGTAGGATTATCCTCAATATAGGTCTTATACCTTGGATCTGGTAGAGAGGAGGTGCATAAAAGTTCAGTTGATACAATCTCGGGAGGTGTAGAGGTCCTACTGAGATATATTCCATACTCACAATCTACTATAGAGCTCCCATTGATATCAACTGAACCTCCTGTGCTATTGTTAGGAGTCAAAGTACCCGATTCGTTATAAATACCTCTGCTCGCCAGTATGCCGTAACGGGCATTGGAGATATTTGCATTGTGCATTTCTACAAGCCCACCTTCCTGGACTTCAATTCCATCCCACATACTGTTTCCAGAACAACCAAGCAATCCACGCAAAAAGCAATTGTTAAGAATTAAATGACCACCTGATTCGACCACAATTCTTGGTTCTTTGCCATTGGTTTGATTTTTTGCGAGTTCATCATAATCTGTTAATTCCCAACTGGATCCAAATTCAATAATTGTATTGTCCTGGTTTGGATTGTTATTTGTAATTTCCAATGTAGCATTGGTTGGGACAATTACCTTATCCATGACTTTCTTCGAGTCATCCCAGACTTCTGTTCCATTGACCACATGACGTGATGTAATGTCTGTTGAATTTGTTTCAACATTTTGCTGACAACCATTAGAAAACTTATAAAAATAATAGTCCTCATCGTTGATGTCGTTGTTACCACAGACCATGATTTCATCGTCACAGGTAAAGGCTAGATCAAATGAACAGTTGATATCCCAATCATTTGAAGCCGTATGGCTACTGAAAATTTTTTCAGATACTAAATGAAGGTCTTCATCAAATTCGCTGAGTTTCCCATCAGTAATTACTTCTCCATTATCAACATGTGATTTGGCACCTATGACACATACTCTTCCATCTTTGACCTCAAGATCTGGATAAAAGTCAAATGCTTCAGATACACCCACATTGACGGTTAAAAGTACTTTACCATCTTCTAAGTCTAACTTGATCAATGCGATATCTTTGTAAGAGTATGCCTCACCATTTGGAATTTCCGGGCATACTTGCGTATAAAAATTTTGAATCGAATTATCCACTCCATCAAAAATGCAGCTTAGATATACGCTTGTACCGGACTGAGCAACATCCCAACCCCATTCGATTGAGTTTTCAAAATAGCTGCCGGGACTAGAACATATTGGAGCATCTTCAGACGTAATATCTGTATACAGGGAACCCAATATTGATTCAGAAAAATACTTCTCATTCCATGAACTCGCTAACTTTCCATCTTCTGTCAATGCATCCACATATACATTATAATCCGTTGCTGAATTTGCAATTTCTCCAATAACAATATAATGTACATCATTGGACGGATTATCAATTTTGACCAATTGTCTTGCTTTGGTATTGTCAGGTCCGATAAAATATCCATCTGTACCAAAGTTTGTATTGAGTGTGCCATCATTATTCAAGAGAAAGACAACGGCTTTTTGAGATCCATTTACTCCGTGTGGTACAATTTTTCCTATTCCGACGGTTCCTTCTGATATTCCATTTTTCATCACCGGAAGAAGATTCACAGCTATGTCATAATCCGTTCCATTAAATGTAGTTACATCCGTTTCTTTAAATAACGGATATTCAGGAAGGGCATCCCCGGTCTTTGCATCTGCAATGAGTAAGATAGGTGCTGAAGGATTGCTTTCATCCGAATCACAGTTTATAAGATTTTGGACTCCTGTAGCGTATAGTTGTCCATTCAACTCATAAACTGCATTGAATTGACCTCTGCTTTCTATATGCGTTAACTGATGGGTATTAGGGTCTTTCAAATTTGCAAAATACGGTCTCTCCTAATCCACAGTATTGGTAATCGTATTGAATCTACCAACAACTGGTACATGCATTTTAACAGTATTGCACCCAGTAGGTCTGGTTTCTGTGTATCCTGCATAATACATATGGATACAGTCAGATGACATATAAATGGATAAAGCCCAATCTTCATTGTCTTCTTCTTCATTGGTTAGAAGGCTTTTAAAGGACAAAACAGACTTCTTTGAAGTATTGGAAGGCTGTCCATTTAATGCCGGATTTGAACTTAGAAATAAAAAAATTCCCATAAGAATGATTAAACAAGAAATTTTCATCTTGCTTGTTATTCGATTTTTCATAAAAATAAATTTTAAAAATAAAAAAATAAAATTAACCTCTTTGAGCAATTGACAAGCACTTGCAGCATGAAAGAGAAAAGCTATAAGGAGTATTGGCTAAATGAAAGATTCATTCAGCCTAACCGTGGCTAAACGCATCTGATATGGATTATCCTTGTATATGGATAAATGAAGAAAAATATGTGGAGCAGTTAGAAACATAACTACTAAATTTTATGAAAAAAATAGAATTAAATATTATAAGCAGAACGCTTAATTCGGTTATAGAACTGGGGAGTTAAATGAGTAACGAAATAAAAAACCAAGAAGTTTCGCAAAGTCCAATAATTTTACAAAATTCAGGGAAAACCACTAACTTGTGATGGATCACAAATCTTATACAAGCTCTCAGTACATTTCTTCCCTTAATATTAAAACCTTCTCATCTTGCATGTACTCATCAAAACTCATAATTCTATCTATGGTGCCTCGTGGAGTGATTTCAATAATACGATTACACACCGTCTCCATAAAAGTATGATCATGTGAATTGATTAAAATGATGCCAGGAAATTCCTGACAATTTTCGTTAAAACTTTGAATACTTTCAAGATCCAGGTGATTGGTGGGTTGATCTAAAATCAGAACATTAGGATTCTGTAACATCATTTTACTAAGCATGCATCTCACTTTTTCACCTCCGCTGAGTACATTTGTTTTTTTCAAAATGTCATCTCCACTAAACAACATTTTGCCAAAGAAACCACGGAAAAAAGATTCATGCGTTTCCGTAATATGGGCCGGAACAAATTGTCTTAACCAATCCAATAATGGCATTCCTCCCTTAAAAAATTCTTCATTTTCCAATGGCAAATATGCGGTTGTTATGGTTGTACCCCACTCATATTTACCTTCATCTGCAACACTATTTCCAGTTATAATTTGAAAGAAACTTGTAACGGCCAATGAGTCTTTGCTAATAATGCCAACTTTATCTGATTTATTGATATTGAAACTAATCTTATCGAATAATAATCGGCCCTCTACACTTTTTTTTAAATTTTCAACATTTAAAATCTGATCTCCGGGTTCTCTTAATGGTTGAAATATAATACCTGGATATTTTCGATTGCTTGGTTCAATTTCTTCAATAGTCAGTTTCTCAAGTGCCTTTTTCCTGCTTGTTGCCTGCTTTGATTTAGATGCATTCGCTGAAAATCTTGCGATGAAATCTAACATTGCCTGACGCTTGTCTTCATTCTTTTTATTTTTATCTGAAATTTGACGAGACATTAATCGCGAACTCTCATACCAGAAAGTGTAATTGCCTGTAAAGATTTTTATTTTTTGTTTGTCAACGTCCGCTACATGGGTGCAGACTCCATCAAGAAAGTGTCTATCATGACTAACCACCAAAACGATATTCTGATAATCTGCCAGAAAATCTTCTAGCCAATTTATAGTCTCAATATCAAGACCGTTGGTAGGCTCATCTAACAATAGAATATCTGGATTTCCAAACAAAGCTTGAGCCAATAAGATTCTTACTTTTAAAGTTCCAGGAATGTCTTTCATTAACTGATTGTGATATTCTTCTTTAACCCCAAGATTACTAATTAAACTTGCTGCATCACTTTCTGAAGTATATCCACCCATTTCCCCATATTCGGCTTCCATGTCCGCCGCTCTCAGAAAATCTTGTTCTGTACTTTCTGGATTCATGTAAATGGCATCTTTGTCCTTCATAATATTCCATAATTTCTTATGGCCTATAAGTACTGTGTTAAGAACAGTCTGATCGTCAAACTCAAAATGATTCTGCTTCAAGACCGCCATTCTTTCTCCGGGGGTAATTTCTATATATCCTTTATTGGGTTCAATTTCACCACTGATAATTTTTAGAAATGTACTTTTACCTGCTCCGTTAGCACCTATTACTCCATAGCAATTTCCTTTGACGAAATTAAGATTAACTTCATCAAACAAAATACGCTTACCATAAGCAAGAGCAATATTCCGAACACTTAACATAAATTTTTTTTGATTTTAGGATGCAAATGTAAGCTAAGAATTCAAGTACTTTGATTTTAAAAATATCAAAGTTGTCTAAAATTTATTAATTTTTTGTTATTTGGAAAACCCTTTCTAATAATTATTTGAAATTTTTGGACAATCTAATCTTCCAAAAAAATAGAGCAGTCCAACTCCAAAACTAGCAAACATATCTTTATCTTTTCCATCTCCTCTTTGGAATCCTTGTCTTCCTATTTTTTCACCATTTATTCCTGGAATGGATGGGTCTGAAAGTGCTACTGCAATTGATCCATGTTCAATCTGAACACTTGCCAGATTAGGATAAGTACCACTGACGTCATCAAGATAATCTGTAAAACTAATTCTCGTATTCAAATCAACATTAAGACTCCATCGATAACTTAAATCGACTTTTATACCAAATCCAACCAACCACGCGGCTGAAATACTAGAATATTCCTGATTTTTGGGCTGTCCTTCAGTACCCAAGTTTCTTAAAGCGTAAGATTTGCCCTGATAATCTGCCTTTGGATTAAAATAAAATATGCTTAACCCTGTAATTAAATGGGGTGATGCTCCTAAATAACTCTTGCCATGAACAAAAGGAAAAAAATTAAAGGAAAGACTTGGACAGATTTCAAAAATGTCTGAATAGAAGGATAGATTCCTTCTGCGATCAAACAAATTCGAAGATTTACTATCATGCGCCCTAACTCTGGCACAGTTCAACATGATCTGAGGAGATAGTCTTGAATTCACATTATATCTCGCAATAATTCCTCCTGCAAGCCCTGGTTCATTTAGTCTATAAAGGTTATTTAAGTCTCCAAAATAATGAGAAGCTCCAATCCAACCACCTAATTCGGTTCCCTTTTGAGCATGAATCGCTTCAAAAGAGGTAAAAATGATAAGAAGTACAATGTGGATTCTTGTAATCATGGCTTTTCAAACGTTAGGAATAAAAAATTGTTATAAAATTCGTAACTATTCAGCTAAGTATTAAACCCGAACTATGCAATAGACTTTTTATTAGAAGCCATTATTATCCTCTTTCGAGGTTCCTTCACTTTTCTTTCTGTCATAAGAAATTCCGCCTTGCGGAAATCGTTCAGTCATCTGCAAATATTAGCACTTCCTCATATTTTTATCCTCACCATGGGGGTGAATTTAGGAACATGCTGCTTACGCAGTTCCTTCACTTGGCATACTGTTGTATACCACCACTACGTGGATCGTTCAGTCATGGTAAAAATATTCCGGCCGTGTCCAGCCGAATGGCAGGAGAGCACTCCCGATAGCCATCGGGATTGGCCTTTTGGCTATCACAACAAAACTCTATTGCATATTCGGGTTAAAAAAATACTCCGGAGGAGTATAATATTTTTAGAGATGGATGAAATACATCGTTTTTAATAGTGAACGATCTTGTTTTTGGCGTGAATTTTTGCGATTTCTGCAAAAAACATGACAAAAACAATTGACGACTGAAGAGTTACTAAAATTCAATACTAATAAATTTATATTGTATGATTCTTGTGATTTAAAAATGCTTCCAACCTTGTGCAGTAATTTCATGTAATTTTCCGTGGCTAGATTTTAATTTTATACCTTGATCTGGCGAAAGTATTTCACCAATATAATAGAAACTTGGCAAGTATCTTATTTTTTCAAAATCAACGGGATCAATGGTGAATAACAATTCATAATCTTCTCCTCCACTTAATGCACAAGTAATAGGATCCAAATGGAATTCTAAGGCCATCAATTGTGCTTCAGGATGAATTGGTACGTTCTCTTCTTCAATTACTGCACCCGTTCCTGATTGTTTGCAGATGTGAATAAGATCTGAAGATAATCCATCTGAAATATCAATCATCGCGGTAGGGATAACATGTGCTGCGTCTAACATTTTTATAATGTCTTTGCGCGCTTCTGGTTTTAGAATTCTTTCAATGATCGTTTTGTTTTCACTCAATTGCGGTTGTAAATCTGGATGCTCTATGTACATTTTTTTTTCTCTTTCAAGAAGTTGTAATCCGAGATAAGCGCTTCCAAGATCTCCACTTACAAAAATGTAATCTCCTGGTTTTGCGCCAGATCGTTTTACTATTTTTTCTTTTTTTTGAGTGCCAATTGCTGTAACTGAAATTACCAACCCTTTAGGTGATGCTGTAGTATCTCCTCCGACTAAATCGACTTGATAATTATCACAAGCTAATTTTATTCCACCATACAATTCTTCTAAGGCTTCAACTGAGAATCTATTGGAAACGCCAATGGATATTGTTATTTGCTTCGGGTGGGCATTCATTGCAAGAATATCAGATATATTGACGATGACGGCTTTGTATCCTAAATGTTTCAAAGGATGATACATAAGATCGAAATGAATTCCTTCTATTAATAAGTCAGTACTAACCAATGTGCACTCATCATTGGAATCAAGTATTGCCGCATCATCACCCACTCCCAATAAAGTCTTGTCATGATAGATCGCCATCTCACGGGTAAGTTGCTCAATTAAAGCAAACTCTCCTAATTCGTTTAATTCAGTTCTTGCTGTAGTCATAAATTCTTTGTTAAAAGAAAAATTAAATTAAAGGAGTAAAACTTTTATGATGGAATTTTAATACCATCAAACAATTCAAAATGTTTCCATATATCTTGATCTGGAAGTTTGATTTCAAATTCCATTTTTTTATTCAAGCTGTGATGTATCCAAGAAATTTTCCAAGCATGGAGACCTATGCTTCTGTCTTTATTTCCTCTTCTAGCGCCGTACTTCACATCTCCCTTGATGGGCATATTGCGACTTGCAAGTTGAGATCTTATTTGATGGAAACGTCCTGTTTCCGTAGTAATTTCCAATAAGCGATATTGATCTAAAGTCTGCACAATGCGATAGTGTAGCGTAGCCTTTTTGGCATCCTTATGAAGAGCAGATTTTTCAATTCTGGATTTATTAAATTTAGTATCATGAAACAAAAAGTCTGTCCAAGTTCCCATTTCAGGAATTTCTACTATGGGTACAATGGCAAGGTAAGTTTTCTTAAAATCTTTTCCATAAGACCATTTGCTTAAATGTTGTTGAGATTCTTTGTTTTTAGCCAATAATACGGCACCTGATACAGGTCTGTCAATTCTATTACAAAGAAAGAGGTCATGCTTACAGTAAGCTTGCATCATTCTAAGTAGATTGCTGTCGCCAGTTTTATCTTCTTGAACTGGCATCCCTGAAGGTTTATTAGCCAATAGGTAATGATGGTCATGAAAGATAATGAGATTAGAAATAGAATCCAAAGAGGTGATTGATTTTATAATTCTTCGTAATCTGTATAATTTTTATCAGTACTTTTAGGTTTCTCCCGATCTTGAATAACTATTCGTTTATTTCTGAAGAATAAGCTATAGAATCCATAAGCAGCAAGTCCAAAAATTAGCAAACGAAGCAACATAATTTGTTAAATAAGAATGCAAAATTAAGATTAAAAACAATGGCTTACAATAATATAACGTTAATAGAATCTAATCAAAGAATACAATGCGATTTGGTTGAGTGATCGCTATTTTATATTTTTACATCTCCTTATATTAAATATTTCTTTTTAAAATTTATAAGTACTTGATAACGTTACAAATATGTTAAAAAACAAAGTTAATATTACAGGTTGGTTGGTTTTTTTGATCACTTTTGTGGTATATTTCAATTCTGTTGAACGAACTGGCAGTCTCTGGGATTGCGGAGAGTTTGTGCTGGGTGCTTATAAATTACAGGTTGTTCACCCACCTGGAGCTCCTTTATTTCTTCTTATCGGAAGACTATTTACTTGGGTGGCTACATTGGTATCGAATACTCCTTCTGACATCGCATTTTCAGTTAATTTAATGTCAGGTATTTGTTCTGCATTAGCAGCTATGTTTATCTGTTGGACTACTATAATGTTTAGTAAATTAGCTATTTATGGACGGGGAAATGAAGAAGAGGCTTCGCATGACTGGGCCATTCTTGCTTCTGGATTGGTTGCTGGTCTTGCAACAGCATTTTCAACTTCTATATGGTTCTCTGCTGTTGAAGGAGAAGTTTATTCTATGTCTACAATGTTCACATGCCTTACTTTGTGGGCTGCAGTTAAATGGTATTACCTTCCTGATAATTCCAAAAATGATAGCTGGCTAATTTTTTCAATTTATGCAGCTGCCTTATCTGTGGGTGTGCATTTATTGAGCTTGTTGGCGTTTCCCACTATTGCTTTACTTTATTATTACAAGAGATATGAGAAACATACTATCAAGGGATTTATATTCACGGGTTTAATTGGTTTAGCTTCAGTAGTACTGTTTCAGGCATTAATCATTTCAGGTATTCCTGCTCTTTGGAGTAAATTTGAATTGTTCTGTGTTAATTTCTTGGGTCTTCCATTTCACTCCGGACTTATACCTACGTTAATAACTCTTGCAGGAGCTTGTTATTTTGGATTAAGGTATGCGAAAAGAATTGGTAACGATTTATTGCATAAAGTAGTTTTTACTTTTATGCTCATCATCATTGCGAATTCCATTGTAGGGATGGTTATGTTGCGTGCAATTGCAAATCCTCCAATTAATATGAATGCACCAGATAACGTAATTAGATTATTGCCTTATCTCAATCGAGAACAATATGGAGATCGATCCTTAGTAAAAGGCCCATACTTTGATGCGAAACCAATTGATACCAAATCCGAAGATCGTTATGGTAAAGTAGGAAATGAATATAAAGTAGTCGACAGAAAATTCGATTATGTTTTTGCTAAAAAAGATCAGATTCTAATTCCGCGTATTAGTCATGGTGATCAGAATCGACCACAGATTTATAGAATGTGGATGGAATATCTCACTGGTAAAAAAGAAGGTGTTCCATCACAAGAATTCAATATGAAGTTTTTGTTTTCTTATCAATTTGGATGGATGTTCTTTAGATACTTTATGTGGAATTTTGTCGGAAGAGAGAATGGTGAACAGGGATATTATCCTTGGGACAAGAAAGATGGTCACTGGCTATCAGGTATTTCTGCAATCGACAGTTATAGATTGTATAATCAACATAATTTACCACGCGTAATTAGGGAAGATCAATCGAGAAATACATATTTCTTTCTTCCTTTATTATTTGGAATTCTTGGAGTGATATTTCAGTACAAGAAAAACAAAAATGATTTTCTTGCTATTTTTGCAATGTGGTTGTTGACGGGAATTGGACTTTGTTTTTTCAACAATTCTCCACCCAACGAACCTAGAGAAAGAGATTACGTTCTGGTTGGAGCCATAATTACTTTTTGTATATGGATGGGAATGGGCGTTCTTTTTGTTGCCGACCTTTTAAAATCAAGAATGAAATTAAATCCAAATCTTTCACAGATTATTGCTGGAGTTCTTGTTCTTTCCGCACCTATCATTATGGGTTTTCAAAACTTTAATGACCACTCTAGAAAAGGTATAAGTGGCGCGAGAGATTACGCAACTGATATTCTTGAATCTTGTAAACCAAATGCAATTATTTTCACTTATGGGGACAATGACACTTATCCAGTCTGGTATGCTCAAGAAGTAGAAGGAATTAGAAGAGATGTTCGTGTAATCAACTTAAGTCTGATTGCGGTCGATTGGTATATAGATGCTCAGCGCAGAAAAATTAATGAAAGTCCCGCAGTAAAAATGTCAATTCCCTCAGCGCAATACAGAGGAATGCTTCGAAATCAAATATATTATTATAATCCAAATGGTGAGGGAGCACCCGATTATGAAATGTCCGCTACGCAATTTCTTAAATTCATAGGTGAAGATCACAAACTATCTGCAGGAAATGGTAGAGAAATAGAAACTTACATGCCAACACGCAAAGTTGGAATTGAAGTGACTAGGCAAAGAGCCTTTGAATTAGGAATGATTAAAGAGAATGATACTTCCTTTGTAAGTAAAATTCCTGTTGGCATTCCAGATAGTTATTTGACTAAAGATGATCTGGCGGTATTAGATATAATCAATTCAAATATCAACGATAGACCAATTTATTTTTCGGTAACTTGTCAGGAAGACAAATTGCTTGGAATGAGCGATTATACCAATCTGGAAGGATTAGCATTAAGAATTGTTCCAATAAAAAGTAAGAGTGATAGAAATTTCTACATTTATGGAGCAGGAAGATTGGATGTAGAAAGAACTTTGGATGTGTTGATGAACAAATTCAAATGGGGTAATTTTGATAAAGAAAAACTTTATGTAGATAGGTCTTATGGTCCAAGTGTTCAAGGAATAAGAATGATGATGATGAGATTGATGACGACTCTTGGATATTCTGGCGATTCAACTAGAGCTGCGGAAGTTGCTCAGAAATATTTTACTTCCTTTCCTAACATGAACTTTCAATACGATGTAAAAGTTTTGCCATTTATTGAATCGATGATTAGAGGCAACAAGAAAGAAGAAGCCAAGATAGAATTAAGAACACTTATAAATGAAACTGCGGATATGTTAAACTTCTACAATAGTTTATCGCCACAAGAACTTGATTCAAGCTTTAAACAAGATAAATTGTATACCTCTTCATCCATTTCGCAAATATATCAACTCGTGTCATTACTAGGAGACACAGAATTAGAGAATGAAGTGAAGGACAAACTTGGAAAATTCCAGGTATCCCCATCACCTAATTAAAATGAAAATGAAAATTGTTATTGGAAGTGATCATGCGGGATTTGAATTAAAAGAAAAAATTCAACAGTACCTCAAATCAAGAAACTTTGAGGTGTTGAATTATGGTTGTCACGATACACAATCCGTAGATTATCCAGATGTCATTCACCCTATTGCATCAATCATTTCTCACGATAATGCACTTCGAGGAATAATCTTATGTGGAAGTGGAAACGGTGTTGCCATAACTGCAAATAAGCATAAAGGCATTAGATGTGCATTATGTTGGAATGCTGAAATTGCAGAACTTGCTCGAAAACATAACGATGCTAACGTATTAAGTATTCCGGCAAGATTTGTGAGTGAGAATGTAGCGCTTACCATGGTTGAAATTTTCCTAAATACTGAATTCGAAGGTGGAAGACATCTTACTCGAGTGAACAAAATTGATTTATGATTAAGTATTTATTATTGTTCTTGGCATTTATTGAATTCAATTATGCTCAGGATAAATATGTAAAGCATGCGGTCTCATTTATTGCAACTTCTCCACCACTTAATGATAGTGCTTATCAATTATCATTGACTATTGATACACCGAATTTAAAAGAAGTATTAAACTTCCTTGCCTCTGATTCTTGCCAAGGTAGAGAATTAGGAACACCAGGTAATGATGTTGCTTCTAAATATATTGCAAGCAAGTTATCTGAGTATCAAATTCCAGCGATTAATAAAGATGGCGATTATTTTCAGAAGGTAGACTTCAAATATGTGTCTTGGGAAAATAGTGATATTATTATCGACGATGTTGAATATCGACAAATCTGGGATTACGTGAGTATTCCAACTGAAAATGAATCCTTAAGTTTAAAATCGGATTCAATCATTTATTTAGGATATGGAATTGAATCACCTGCTTACAATGATTATGCAGGAATAGATACCAAAGGGAAAGTGATCGTTATATACAATGGCGAACCTAAAAATAAAAAAGGAATAAATTATATTAACAAAAGCTCTGAAGCCTCTTTCTGGTCTAATCTTGATCAAAAACTTAAAGCGGCCAGGAATCATGAAGTTAAATGTGTTTTTGTAGTTGAAGAAAAATTCAAAGAACTCGCAGATAAGAACCGTGAATCACTTTATTCCCCTAAAGTAATTCTAACCAACAAGGAAGTTATTAAACCATATTTTGTGAATACAGTATTTCTGTCTTCTACTATGTTTGCTAAGATATTAGGTTCATTTCAGAAAAAAATCATTGCAACTCGTAATAAAATAAATAAAACGGGCAAACCAAAAGCTTTCTACCTCAAGTCCAGAATTGAAATAAATCAAATTAAAAAGGTTACAGAAATAAAAGGAAATAATATTCTTGCATACATTGAAGGAACTGACAAAAAAGATGAAGTTGTAATTCTTTCTGCTCATTATGACCATATCGGAATGCGCGGACAAGATATATTTAATGGTGCTGATGATAATGGATCGGGAAGCAGTGGCCTTACGCAAATTGCTCGAGCATTTCAAATAGCAAAAAATAAAGGTTTAGGACCTAGAAGATCCGTATTGTGTCTGTTTGTAACTGGAGAAGAAAAAGGCTTATTAGGAAGTATGTATTATGTCAATGATCCAGTTTTTCCTTTGGACAAGACTGTAGCGGATATTAATATAGATATGATTGGTAGAACAGATTCGAAATATTCCTTTAATAGCAAATATATTTATGTGATAGGTTCAGATCGATTAAGTCTTGACCTTCATAAGGCCAATGAAAATATTAATCAGCTTTACAGCCAGCTAACACTTGATTATACATATAATGCGGAAGATGATCCTAATAGATTCTACTATCGATCAGATCATTATAATTTCGCAGAAAAAGGAATTCCATCCATATTCTTTTTTAGTGGTGTTCATGAAGATTATCATCGAATTACAGATGATATAGAAAAAATACAATTTAATAAATATAAATTTATCGTCCGCCACGCTTTCTTATTGGCTTGGAGATTGTCTAATATGGAACAGAGAATTACTGTAGATATTAAATCGAATTAATCCGAGTTAAAGTTTATTCCATCCGAACAAGTAACGAGGCAAATAATAAATTCGAATTTAAGTTCCACATAATATTGAATTAAAACATAGTTCAAAAAGTATTGTTTAAGGGCTTAGGATTTTTAGAAGTAGATGACTATCCTCACCTATAAAATTTAAATCTCTTTACCTTGGCCAGACTTGAACTAAGGCAGATCCGCTACTTCTACAATTTTGGGCAATTAATCTTGTTCTTCGGTGAATTAAAATTAATATTAAATAACTTAAGATTGTAAGTAAGAAATACTTGAATATTTCTAGACTTACTAAAAGGGAAAAGATTTTCTAAAGTTTGACTTGTAGTTTTTATTTGTGAATGAGGTAAATATTGAAAGCTCATGTCGAAATTAAAATAATTCAATCCAAGGCAATATCCAAAAAGACTATTTGTATATGTTCTATTAAGCTTATAATTGTAATCTACTAAATTAGTAGTAATTTTAATGTTATTAAATATGGATTTTTGAAAAATTATTCCAACATTTAGAAATTTTAATAAATTATAGCTACACAATAAATTCAAGTCATACATGTTGAAATAATACTTATCATAAGTTACAAATTCAAATTCATAATTTTTAAAGTTAAATTTTCTTGTTGAATAATTACAATTGAAACCAACTTTAAATTTCCTTTTAAATAAAAAACTTGTTCCGAGTCCATAACAGACATGATACTGCCTAAAATTACTATCAATTGTGTAGTAAGTGCCTTTAAAATTCTCAAGTAATTCGTAATTACTAGTTCCTACTCCAAGGTTTATATTGGCATAAACTTGACCATAGCATTTATTATAACAAAAATGAATCAGCAACAATCCAAATAGAATTGATTTCATAATAAAGTACTTATTTAGTTATGATATACCTTTTCTATCCATCGCTTATTTGAACTAATGGTCTGTCTAATATAAATGGATTGAGGTAATTTAATCCATTCATTTTGAAAGTTATTAATATTTCCTTTCAGCAATTTAACTCCATTTAAATTATAAATTCTATCGGCATTATACCAAAAAGCATTGGAATAACTATATTTTCACATTGGTATAATTATATTTTTATTTAGAAGAAATAAAAAATGTGGGAGATACTGGGTTCGAACCAGTGACCCTCTGCTTGTAAGGCAGATGCTCTGAACCAGCTGAGCTAATCTCCCAAGAGTTGTTGACTTTAGATCATTACGGATACGTTCATCCAAAAGACTTAATACCACAATACAGTAATCGGTTGTGTTACTTCAATCTGTTCCCACTACTTTGAGACCATTATCAGCTATGGGACTGCAAATATAATTGCAGTGGAACATATTACAATACTCTTTAATTAATTTTCTTATTTTAATGCGTATATCGCTGATAATCTGCTATTTAGTTCAAATTTAATTGAACGATACTTAATTTTCCATTATTTTCATTAGGTATTATTACAGTCTGAGCATCAATTTGTATGGCATCACGAATTCTTAAATTTAACTTAGAATTACTGGTGTTTAATAAACTCTTCCTATTGTTTGTTCCATCCGCCAACAATATATATTCAGATACTGTAGATTCGTTCTTAATCTCATCATTAAATAACAAGCGCAATAAAGACTTATTCGAAACAATAAAAAACGAAGAATTGATACCATCATCGTCTTGCGAAAATTGTTTTTTCCTTAGTATAGTCTCCCATAATTTTTCCCTTTGAGGACTTATACAACAGACAACAATATCATCATAATAATAATCAATCCATCTATTGTTGACAAACGAACTTCCATTATCTGTTCCACCTCCAAAATAAGGTCTTCTAATATATTGTTTGACATTTTCAAGAAACAATAAAACGGATCCATCTATTAGAAATCTTATGGCTTTCGTTTGCATCTCGTTATGTGAAATTGTTGATTTACTTTTCTTACCCATCCACTCTTTCATTTTCTTCTCATCAAAATTAAAAAAACTTGGATTGCTTTCTTTTGATAAATTCTGATTAAAATATCCAAGAATGTCTTGTTCTCCTGCCTTGCTAAATAAGCCCCCGATTAGAACTTCTTGATTCATATTACTTAAAGCAAGCTTGGTTGAAAAGACCTCATAGCTTGAACTAATAATCAGGTCCAATATTTTTTCTCCTTGGGCATTTAATCCTATAACTTTTGGCAAGTATTTATTCTTTGATTTCTCTGGATTTTCATATTCATATCTAAGATAAAAATCTCCGTTGTTACCTAATAAAGATTCTTCAGCTGGTTCATTTTCAGAATCCAAGTACTGATTAGCGTCAAGCGTATAATATATTGAATCCTGTAATCTATTAAATAAAATAATCCAGGGTTTGTTGTTTTTATCTCTAAGTCCTATTGATACAAAGGCTTTATTTTCTGAAGATTGAAAATTAATGATTTCTTGATTCAGTATATCAATTGATGAAGCAATGAGTCTTTGATATTTTTTTATCCCATTTTGATCAAATACAGTATAGAAACATTTATACGATTTATCAACTTTGCTTGTATAAAGTACACCAATTTTGTCTTCATGTTTAAAGACGTCTAATAATTTCCATTTTTTTCCCTCTAAATCCAATTCTTTCTCTATAGTCCAATTTTGATCTTGCCTTAAGTGTTGAAAAATAATTTTAATTGCTTTATCCCTTACTAGGAATATTTCTTTATCCACTGGAACTAAATAGTACGCAAAGTCATTCCTCATATTAAGTTCTTCAGATATAATTAACTGTTGTGCACTCGATTGGACGACTGAAATGAGTACGATATTTAAAATCAAGAAGACTTTTGCATAATTCATTGAGCTAATATAGATACTTTTGCGAATCTTATTTTATTTTATTTTATGAGGTCAAATGCAATAATTGAATGTGTTCCTAATTTCAGTGAAGGAAGAGACTTAGACCTCATTGCTCAAATTGAGCATTCAATCCGAAAAGTTACCCATATAAAATTACTCAATACTGATCCTGGAAAGTCTACCAATAGAACAGTAATAACTTTCGCAGGTCATCCTGATCTTGTAATTGAAGCAGCTTTCGAAGCTATTTCAATGGCAGCTAAGCTTATAGATATGCGGAATCACCGAGGTGAACATCCAAGAATGGGCGCAACAGATGTATGTCCACTCATTCCAATAAGTGGAATTAGTCTCGAAGAAACCGCGGAATATGCTAGACGTTTGGGAGAGAAAGTAGGAAAAGAATTGTCTATTCCCGTTTATTTATATGAAGCGGCAGCTACACAACCTTATCGTCAGAATCTTGCTGATATCCGATCTGGAGAATACGAAGGACTTGAAGAAAAAATGAAATCTCATGAATGGTTCCCTGATTATGGTCCTCAAAAATTCAATGCAAAGTCTGGCGCAACAGTTATTGGGGCAAGGGACTTTCTTATAGCTTATAATGTAAATTTGAATACCCAATCTGTTAACCTTGCCAATGAAATTGCATATGATATTAGAGAGAATGGCAGACCATTGAAAGATCTTGTTACGCATAAAATTCTTAAAAATGAAAAAGGAGAGATCCTTAGGTCATTAGGGAGTTGTCCATCTGTTAAAGCCATAGGATGGTATATAGATGAATATTCTTATGCACAAGTTTCGATGAATTTAACCAATATGAATGTTACACCATTGCATATTGCCTTTGAAGAGTGCAGAAAGTCAGCCGAAAAAAACGGCCTTATTGTAACGGGATCTGAACTCGTTGGCTTAGTCCCAAAGAAAACATTAATGGATGCAGGTATTTATTTTTTAAAAAAACAAAAAAGATCTTGCGGTGTAAGTGAATCTGAACTCATTCGAATGGCCATTCAATCTATGGGATTAAATGCATGTTCAGAATTCATTCCTTCAAAAAGAATAATTGAATATATGTTGGAAGAAAAAAACACAACTCTTGTTAATCTTAGTTTAGAAAAATTTGCACAAGAAACAGCTTCAGATAGTCCTGCACCAGGTGGTGGTTCAGTTAGTGCATATCTTGGTGCTTTAGGTGCATCTTTGAGTACCATGGTTGCGAATCTTAGTATTCATAAAAAAGGATTTGAGGACAAATATGATTTATTTAATAAACAGGCTATTCTTGGTGCTAGATTAAGTGCAGAATTACTAGAACTTGTTGATAAGGATACAGAAGCTTTTACGGCCATAATGAATGCATTCAAATTGCCTAAGTCTTCTCTCGAAGAAAAAAAAGCTAGGAAAAAAGCTATTAAGAATGCAACCATTAATGCCATCGACGTTCCAATGAAAACGATAGAAGTTGCTTTACAAATTCTTCCTATAACCAAACTTATGGTCGAACAAGGAAATGTAAATTCCATTTCAGATGCTGGAGTTGGAGCGCTTTGCATAGAAGCCGCAATTAAAGGAGCTGCCTTGAATGTCAAAATAAATGCCAGTACCTTAGATAATGAAGAAGATAAAAAAAGTTATTACAGCAAAGCAAATCAATACTTAAAGTCTGCAACAGAATCTGTAGAAGAAATAATGGAATACATTCATAGGAAAATGATATAATGATTTTAGCTGTAACTAATTAAGCTAATTTAGTGAATTTTTAATACCTTTAAAGTCAATTTGTTCGGGTGTGAAGAAGTTATATTTCATTATTCTAATATGTATTATTCTCTCGAATAATGCTTTTACTCAACAATTCTCTTCTGGCAATTGCTGTTGCGGTACCTGGAATCAAATTTTTTTTCCAAATCTAGACTTTGAAGATGGCCCCGATCCTCCAGTTGGTGGATTTATTGTGTATGGTACTGGCTCTGTCTTTGGAGGGTGGACAGTCACACGTGCCACCATTGATCATTGTGAAGCAAGTCATGCCGGATTAGGAAATGGCAATCCCAATGGAGCTTCTAATTTTATAGATTTACATGGAAGCCCGGGTTTTGGTGCCATAAGTTATAAATTGAACGGATTGAAGCCTGGAGCAAGTTACAGAATTGAATTCTGGACTGCACAAAATGGCGGTAATCATTCATCCACCGGTACGGTCAAAGTTGCTGGTGGGGCTTGGCTTGATCAAAGCTGGACGGTTACCATATCTGGTGCAATATTCTGGTTCAAAGTTACTGGTTCTTTTATGGCCATGGCCACGATGGCCGATCTGGAATTCAGTAGTGTCGGAGATCTCGCTTACGCTGGTACTTTAATTGATGACATTTCAATA
>JBDSHL010000188.1:0-3765 GCA_039918515.1 Saprospiraceae bacterium
AGAATTCTATCAGAAGGCAAGCGTTTGGAAGTAATATAATATGTTCTAATGTAGGCCTTAGTATTATCTATTTTAGCAGAACAGATGAATATTCCTTTTGCAATTTGAAGCTTATAGTTTTTTTACAAAATCACATTGGTACTGAATGTCCTTAATCTGGATTCTAATGGAAAAATATAAAATCAAGGCAAGACTTTATAATAGCTTCTAAATGAGTATAAATCTAAACAATCAACATTGGCTCAAGATGAAAGAGAATAAACTCTTAATCTTAATTATTAAAGACAAAAAAGTGTCACTATAGATTCCCTCTAATTTCTTGTTCTCTTTCTATGGCTTCAAATAGTGCTTTGAAATTGCCTTTGCCAAATGATTTAGCTCCTTTTCTTTGTATAATTTCAAAAAAGACGGTTGGTCTATCTTGTACTGGTTTGGTAAATATTTGAAGCAAATAACCTTCTTCGTCTCTATCAATTAGAATATTTAAAGATTTTAAAACTTCCAGATCCTCATCTATTTGATGAACCCGATCCATTACATCATCATAATATATTTCAGGAACATGTAAGAATTCAATACCATTTGCTCTTAATTTGGACACTGTTTCTATTATATTATCAGTTGCAATAGCAATATGTTGAACTCCAGCACCATTGTAAAACTCAAGATATTCATCAATTTGTGATTTTTTTAATCCTTTGGCAGGTTCGTTAATTGGAAATTTGATATAACCATTACCATTGGAAACCACTTTACTCATCAAGGCTGTATATTTGGTTGAAATATCTTTGTCATCGAAAGTGATGAGTAATTTAAATCCAAGGACATTCTGATAGAAGCTTACCCATTTGTTCATGGCTCCTAATTCAACATTGCCGACACAATGATCAACATATTTGAGACCAATAGATTGTTTGTGGAGTGGGGTGGACTTGGCAATGAATCCTGGAAGGAAAGTGCCAGAATAATTCTTTCTTTCAACCAACGTATGTATAGTTTCCCCGTAAGTCTTAATTGCAGCCATTAAAACTTCGCCTTGTGAATCTTTAATAAGGATTGGTTCGAATGCAATTTCAGCACCTCTTTCTATAGAATCATTAAATGATTTTCGCACATCGTCAACCCATAATGCCAGAACTTTTACCCCATCACCATGAAGTTGTACATGTCTACTAATCTCATGATCTTGTCTAAATGCTGAACTAAAGATGAATTTGATTTTATCTTGTTGAATTACATATGAGCAATAATCCTTACAACCAGTTTCAGGTCCCTTATAAGCGATAAGTTCGAAACCGAAGGCTGTCTGATAGAAATGAGCAGCTTGTTTGGCATTGCCTACATAAAATTCAATATGGTCTGTTCCAAGTATTGGGAAGAGGTCTGTATTAGTTTCTTGATTACTTTTTTGTGTTAAGACTTGCATAGTAGGCTACATTCAATATTTAAAGATTCAATAATTAAAGGTAAAGATAAGATGAAATAAAGCTTAAGAGCAATTTGATCAAAAAAAAACTCTGCGTGTGTGAACAGCAGAGCTTTTTTTTTACTGATCCCGAAAGGATTCGAGATTGAAATTTAAGACTCCATTGAAGGAGACATGACTGCAGAATCCATTGCTGGAGCGGCTGCCTTTTTTCTACCAGAACTTCTTTTTCTCGCAGGTCTTTTAGCTGCAGCTTTAGGAGCTGCTTTTTTAGCTGCTGCTTTTCTAGGAGCTGCTTTTTTAGCTGCTTTTCTAGGAGCTGCTTTTTTAGCGGTTGCTTTTTTAGCAGTTCTTTTAGGAGCTGCTTTTCTAGCGGTTGCTTTTTTTGCGGTAGTTTTCTTAGCAACAGTTTTTTTAGTTGCTGCTTTTTTGGCTCTTTTAGGAGCCGCTTTTTTTGCAGCAGCTTTTTTCACTGCTGGCTTTTTTGCACTACGTGTTTTTGCCATTTTAAAAATGTTTAGTTAAAAAATAATGATAATCATTTTTGAATTTTCAAAATTGTTATCGTTATAACAAATCAAAGGTAAGACATTTTTGACATATGCAAATATTTTTTAATATTTTTTATCAAAAACATCATCTTTTAAGCTAAATTTTATAAAAATTCACATATTAAATTCAAATTTTTGTGATTTTTAATTTCAATTTCTGTCTTTTAATCAAATTTGACTCAATTAAAACTGTAATGAATTTGTAATTTAATTTCTTTGTTGTATGAATTTTCATGAATTGGGAGTTGATTTTTGTATCCAGAATATTGGATTGAAAATCTCGCTTCCGCGCTAAGAGAATTATTAATTCTAGTTCTAATATTCAAATAACCAATGGCTCCTGTGCCGAAATATGCAGGAATTCTAAACTGATAAAGCATATCATTTTCGAAAGTATAGATGCGTGTGTTGTAGGAATCAGTTTGATAAAATCCAAATCTTAAATTTCCAGAAGTTCTTTCTTCAATACTCTTGAAAAGTAGATCCTGATAGATAAGATAACCCGATTCATGATTTTTGGAATCCATAAATCCATGATATTCTGCCCGTGCTCTCCAAGTCCAGTCGGAATTAATCTTCACTTCTGCATGCAAGCGAATGCTTTCATTGTTGAGATTCTCAAGTATATTGACCTGATCTGTAGGAGTGTTCTGCTCCTTAATTCTATGAATATATTGAAGATAAGTAGTCCATTTTCTTTTTCGAATAAAAGAGAATCTGGCTGAAAATTCTTGTGCGTGTGATGGTAGATCTACTCTATACTTTAACCAGGGGTGCTGCCAGGAATTCCAACTCAGATTGATTCTACATTCCTTGTTGATAAAGAAATTGAATCCTATTAACACTCCTTTTTCATTCTGACTCTTACCATTTGCAGAAAAAACCTGACTCAGACTACTTTGAAATGATGGACTAAAATTTCTATACACTATTGCAATATCTGCATATTTGCCAAGTCCTTTTAACAACCCTTCCATTGCAGCTAAGTTCAACTTCTGATCTCCGGCAAACTCTCCAAAAACTAAAACTCCTTTATAATTTAATTGGTGAAATATCGTGCCATGCCATTGATTCCGTATCTGCGGTAAAAATAATTGATATGGAGCTAGATCTGAAGTTGGCACAACATCTTGATAAGAATTAACTAAGCCGCATCCAAGATAAGCATTTGCATAGTCGTGTTTGAAAGTAATGCCACGATAACTCACTCCAAGACTATTGCGATCTTCAATTTCAGATTTGGTCCTATGATATCCTGAAGATTGAATACTGGAGAGAAAAATAAGATTGGGATCACTCACTTCTAAATTTGATTCATTCAGATTGGCGTCAATTCTAGACTTTGAATAAAAAATATTAGCGGTGTTATGCTGCCCCAAATCAAGATTCATTGCAACTCCCCTTAACATCTTATTCTCTTGAAGTGAATGATAAGGTTTTAAAAACTCAGGTGATTTAGCAAAAAACCCAAGGTCAAGAAAGGAACTACTGATAAAAGAATTGTCTAGAATTAAACCTTGTCCAATTCTCATTCTGTAATCACCAATTGCCAAAGATTTAATATGACGATTCACTTTATCAAAAAAAACATAGGCACTTAAATAATCTACTCCGGTTGGAGAAGTCTTAGCCCACCATTGTTCACCTGCATCTTTTTCTACAACCATGCCTGCAGAATATACTCCTGGGTTATTCAAGCTGACTCTCATGAACATTTTATCCGGTGTCCCTTGGAAGGCTGAATTCAAACTATCAGAAATATTGAATTGCGGATCATTAGGAAATTGT
>JBDSHL010000189.1:0-3213 GCA_039918515.1 Saprospiraceae bacterium
CTTTTTATTTATTCATACCATCATTTCTAAAGTCCAAAAAAAAGAACTTTATTAAAAATATTTGTAACTATTCAGCCATGTATTTAAAAATACTCCAGAGGAGTATAATATTTTTAGAGATGGATGAAATCCATCTTATTAGTTGTAAATGGGATAGTTTTTGGCATACATTTTTGCGATTTTAGCAAAAATCATGACAAAAACATTCAACGGCTGAATAGTTACAAATATCTCATCGGCAATTTTCTTAATTTATTTTTCTATTGAATCAAGATAATACTACAGTGATGAAATCATTCATATGAGGGTAAATTACTAACTTTTTAGAAATAGTACAATATAAGATAGAATTAGAAACAGCTTTTACTTGCACTAATATTTCTACTCGAAGGGCAAGGTCTATTGTCATTACCAAAAATTGACTTTTCAAAAACAATCACATTCTTCTTGCAAGATATTTTTTTATCATTATAAGTGTTTTAACAGCTGTTTTACAGACTATTAAGCATCTAAAGCCCAAAAACGGATACCTTGTGCATAAATAAATCATTCTAGTCTCCTTTATTGCCAGTATTTTTGCAATTATTCGTTAATTATTGACCCAAATGCTTACAAAGTTATCAACCAAATTTTCTATAATAATCCTATTCATTTCAAGCAATATCCTTTTTGCTCAGAATAAGTCGTTTTCCCAAAAAGATAGCCTTAGGGGTTCCCTTCGTCCAGAAAGAGCCTATGACGTTTCTCATTATGAACTTCATATCAATGTGAATATAGATAAAAAATTTATCTCAGGCTATAATATCATCAGCTTCAAAGGACAAGGACATAGCGAAGAAATGCAGATTGACCTATTTGACAATATGAAGATAAAAAGCATCAAAAAAGGATCAAAAGAAATAAAATACAGAAGAATTAGTAATGCCGTTTTTATTTCAAATCCAATCAAAGAAAATCAAACGGATAAAATCAAAATAGAATTCGAAGGAAATCCAATTGTTGCAAAAAATGCTCCTTGGGATGGAGGGTTCGTATGGACACAAGACGACAATAAAAACCCTTGGGTCGGTGTTGCTTGTGAAGGCATAGGTGCAAGTTTGTGGTGGCCTAATAAAGATCATCTTTCTGACGAGCCAGAGAATATGGACATTTACCTTACTGTTGCAAAACCTTATATGGGAATTTCAAATGGACATTTAGTTGAACAAACAAATGAAGGTAAAAAACAAACTACATTTCATTGGCAGGTCAGTTATCCCATCAACAATTATAATGTAACTTTATATATAGGAAAATATGCAAATTTCTCAGAAGAACTAACCACATTATCTGGAGAAAAACTCAAACTTAATTATTATGTATTGGAACAAAATCTAGAGAAAGCCAAAACACATTTTACTCAAACGGCGAAAATGCTTGAATCCTTCGATTATTATTTAGGAACATTTCCATTTATCAAAGATGGGTATGCACTTGTAGAAGCTCCTTACTTGGGAATGGAACATCAAAGTGCAATTGCTTATGGAAATAAATATCAAAGGGGATATCTTGGATCAAGAATTCCCAAGGATCTGAATTTCGATTATATCATTCTTCATGAAAGTGGACATGAATATTGGGGTAATTCTGTATCTTGTACTGACTATGCAGATATATGGTTACACGAAGGTTTTACAACTTACATGGAAAGCCTTTATATTGAACACCTATTTGGAAAAGAAGCTGGATTGAATTATCTTGAAAGCCAAAGAGCACTTATAAAAAATGATCAACCTATTCTGGGACCCAAAGGTGTAAACTATACTGACCAATCAACTGACATTTATTACAAAGGTGCCTGGGTATTACAGACTTTGCGACAAAGCTTATTAAATGATACTTTATGGTTCCAGATGTTCAAAGGATTTTATAATGAACATAAACTTGGATTCGCAACAACCAAAGATTTTGTCGATTATGTAAGTTTGAAATCAGGACGCGATTATGCTCCATTCCTACGACAATATTTAAAATATAAACCTATTCCGAAGTTGATGTATTCCATTTCTCATCGCGATACCTATACCAACATCAAATACAAATGGGATTGCTTGGAGCAAGAATTCTACTTGCCTGTCGAATTCGATATGGATGGTAAAAAAATTATACTTGAACCTGGTGCGAATTGGAAGAACATCGAATTCAATCGCAATTTTAAAAGTGTAAAACCTAAAGTAAGAGGCTTACTTATAGATGTTGAAGAGGTTAAATCATAACTGAGTTTCTCAATCACATTATCTATTTTATGCGTTATTTTGAAATTTCCTTAGACATTCCGGAAGATGCCCAAGAAATCTGGATTGCTAAACTGTATGATTGGGATTTCGAAAATTTTGTAGAAGAGAATGATTCACTTTCTGCTTTTATTGCAGAAGATAAATGGACGTCCGAATTACAAGAACGGCTATTTAGTGAATTAAAAGAAAATAAAATCTCTTATAACATTACTCAACATGAACCTCAAGATTGGAATGCTCTTTGGGAATCCAACTTTGATCCCATAATTATAAATGAACATCTCTATGTAAGGGCTAGTTTTCATCCACAACTTTCTCAAGTTGAACATGAAATTATCATTGCTCCAAAAATGGCTTTTGGCACTGGACATCATTCTACAACATCTATGATCTTAAGATGGATGAGTAATCAAGATTTGACAGATCTTGATGTTTTAGATTTTGGATGTGGAACGGGCATATTGGGAATCTATGCAAAAATGAAAAATTGCAAATCACTGGTCATGATCGACCATGAAGAAGCCGCTGTAGAGAATGCTTTAGAACATTGCGAAATTAATCATGTAATAGCTAATCAGATTTTATTCGGTTCAGTAGAACAAATTCCAACCCATAAGTTCGATTTAATTTTAGCCAATATTACTAGAAATGTATTAGAGGAACATCTACCAACTCTTTCGGAACATCTCAATTCAAATGGATCTATTATAATGAGTGGCTTTCTTGAATCAGATTTTGAATTTATGAAGGATCTGGTTATTGCTAATAATCTTGAGTTTCGAGAAGTATTACAAGACAAGGATTGGATTGCAATACATGCCGTGAAAGTTTAAACTTGAAGCTTGAGCAAACCATGTGTGGTTTCCTGAAGCTTCCAGCATCATTTGTTATGTACATCAGATTTCCAGCTGGAAGTTTGAGCAAACCATGTGTTGTT
>JBDSHL010000190.1:0-1561 GCA_039918515.1 Saprospiraceae bacterium
ACCCAGATTTATTTCCAAGTCTTAGAAATTTTATTTATGATTCATATTTGAAAACCAATCAAGTAAAGGGTGGAAGTGAGTCCTATAATGAGATAATTCGCTTGGTCATTAATTACAAGAAGAGGTTTATTGTATTTTAATTTGAGACAATTATTTTTTGAGTAGCTTTTAAAATTCCATCTAATCGCAATTCGATGAAATAAATATTAGATTCATAATTTGTGATTTGACCAATAAATTCTGAAGCAGGATAATTGTAGATTCCTGATGATCGTCTTGTGTTCAATATCTGAACAATATTGTTCCAAGGCAATTGACAATATTAATTTGTACCTGTCCATAATTTGGTATGGAATATTGAATAGTTGATTTTGATGTCAAAGGGTTTGGGTATGCATTTATCCAAGAGCTAGTTGTATTTTTTAAATTCTCAACTTTAGAGGTTTTTCCGACATAGATATAGCTATAATAGACATCTTGTTCGCCATTAAAAGTTGCTGCCCATGCAAGATTTGCCCCTTCATTATCAGAAATCATGTGATAATAATCACCTAATTTCCTTTGTTGTGGCCAGCCAATATGTGGATCAAAAGATTCTGATAATCTTTCATTTTTGGACCAAGTTCGACCACCATCAAAAGAATTAGAATAATATAAAGAAGATAAGTAGGTCCCAGGATTATCTCTGGTATCTAGCCAAACTATATCTATTCTACCATTTGGAGCAACAGACATAGTCCCAAACCATTGCCAATTTTTATCATCATGGTCATCATTAATAATAATTGATTGACTCCAACTTTTGTCGGTATTTGAATACCTAGCAAAGACCACATCTGTTGGTGAAAGCATATTTGTTGTTACAACTGAAGCAAGGGTGTAAACTTCTCCATGATAAATTGTATTAGAATGATTAGACGAAACCCATGATTGTCCAAGTAAGCCATCAGGATTTGGAGAATTGCCATTCAAATAGACAAATTTTATTTCAAGATTTATACCTGAATGGAGATCTTCCCAATCTATTTTACTACTAAATTCTTTTGCATTATTTGATCGTAAAACTGTTCCATTATTGCCTATAATGTAAACTTCACTTGCAGGTCCAATATCCATTGACCCCCAAAAAAGATCATTAGGAACAAGTGAACATATCTCATAATGTTCACCAAAATCAAATGATCTTGTAAAATCACAGGGATAAGAATTGGAGCCGTAACTCCATTTAGAATAAATAGCATCTAAAGAATGATCAATAACCATCCAAGCTTTATCTCCACCAAAAGCTGAAGTTCCTTGATCCCATATACCATCACCATCTGATTTGAACACACTACAATGTAAACTTGAGTCGCTTGTTAAACTATTCAAATAAAACTTGCCATTCGCATCAGTTGCTAAAATAGGATCTGACCTAAAAATTCCGTTCTCTATAACAACTCCTGGAAATGTCCAACTTATTCCTTTATTGGTACTAAAGGCAGAACCAGCTTGACGAAAATTACTTTGAATATTATCAAACTGACGCCAGGCTATTACCATTTTATTTGGACTAATTGGG
>JBDSHL010000191.1:0-3568 GCA_039918515.1 Saprospiraceae bacterium
GAAGGAATCCGATTTATTTTCACCAAAAACTCCTCCATAACCAAAGAATAATTGACCTGACTTATTCTTCATATAGAAACATTGATCTGTGAAATCTTCAACAAAGCCTCCTCCACACTTTGGGTCATTCATTATTTTATCCCACTTTTCAGTAAATCCACCTAAACCATTACCGTGATTGCTTCCTATGCAATAGTTAATATTACATTTGGAACTTAAATTATTCGAACTATAATCTAAATCGCCGAAAGACTCAAAGCCAGTCATACAGGAGGAAGGTCTTTTATGATCCCGAGATTTTATATATTCATAAGCCTTCTTTATATTCTCACCACTTCCTGTATTGTAACCTAAAGTCCATGCAAAAATATGTCCGTAATTTTTATTTCTTTCAAAGGTGTTTTTTACCCTTTGCAAATAGATTTTTGATGCAGAACTGTCTTTCGAAAGATCAATTCCTTGTTTGCTTAATGCGGTCAAATCCAGATTGCATTCGTCCATAATATACAGGCCATATTTAAGTGAACTTTGATACCAATAAGAATCAAATGGATAATGATTGTTACGAATAGCATTAATATTGTGTAATTTCATAACATCCATATCATTGTCAATCCATTCTTTACTTAATATATTTCCTGCAATCGGATGGAATTCATGGCAGGTTACTCCTTTGATCTTTACGTCTTTGTTGTTGATTAAAAAATTATTTTTATAAGAGATGGAAGTAAAAGCAACCTTTGAAGATGCAGATTCAATAATTTCGTTTTTATCATTTTTTAAATTAATGATTAGATCATAAGTAATAGGAATTTCAGAGGACCAAGGATTAATAGAATTGACTGATAAAGAAAATTTATTTTTAATACTTTGACTCTTATTTATACTTATCCTTATATTCTTCGAAGCAAGAATATCTCTTGTTTGTTGATCTAGAATTTTTGCTTCAAGATTAAGATATTTACTTTCTAAAGTACTATTAGAAATTTCAGTTTCAATGTCTAATGTTCCATTTTTCCCTAACAAATTGCTCTGTGCAAAATAATCTTTAATTTTTAATTTTGGTCTAGCAAGTAAATAAGAATTTCTATTTATTCCTGTTAGTGACCATTGATTATGGGTTTCAAAATAGCTACCATCTGTCCAACGGATTAATACTAAAGTAAGATCATTAAGACCTTTCTTCAGATATTTATTCAGGTTGTATTCAGAACAAGCTTTTGTATCTTCATTGTAACCAACCATTTCTCCATTTAAGTAGACAAAGTAGGATGTACTCACTCCTTCAAATACTGCATAAATATCTCGATCATTCCATTCATTAGAAATTTCAAAGGATTTTTTAAGAATGAATACCGAATTGCTATCGTGTGGTACATGGGGATAATCTAATTTAAAGGGGAGGCCATAATACTTAAAAATGGGTTTACCCATTCCTTTTAGCTCAGCAAATCCAGGCATTGAAATGTCTAGCCAGGAAGAATATGCGTCGGATTTTTCAATATCTGCAGGCACAGAAGATGGGCCAGTAAAAAATTGATACTTCCAGAATCCATTTAAGTTATAATAATATTTACTTGAAGGATACTGATTCGTTAATGCCTTGGCTTCAGATTCCATCGCTTTAAAGTCGGCTCTTGGTTCTTCTCTGCCAATCTCTGAAACCTTTGGATCTTCCCAATAGTCTGGAATAGTCATGGTATTAAGTACTTGAGGAATTAATTTTACTTCATCCTTCTTAATTTCTGTCTTGCATGAAGTAAGAATATAAGTAACTATAAAGGCTATAAAAAAGCAATTTTTAATATTCATAATATATATGATCCTTTGAGATTCAATTTTGTTCCTAATTTTGAATTTACTTTGCAAAAATCTATAAATAAATGAATATATTCAGAATAAGTCTAGCCTTTGCCTTTAGTGTGTTAAGTTTTCAAATTATAGCTCAATTGAACCAACAGATTCAAGTAGATGTGGTTTATTTGGCTTCCGATGAACTGGATGGAAGAGCCACAGGAACTAAAGGCGAAAGTCTAGCAGCCAATTACATAGTCAATCGAATGAGAGCTATTGGCTTAAAAGAAGTTAATTCAACGGGATGGTTTCAATCTTTTAAAATACCGTCTAACCCCCATCAGGAAAATAGTTCAGAGTTGACTGGAAAAAATGTAATCGGATATCTTGATCGAAAAGCCAAATCAACCATAGTGATCGGAGCACATTATGATCATCTTGGACATGGGGTTATAGGATCCTTAGCACCTAATGATCATTCTATACATAATGGAGCGGATGATAATGCATCTGGAGTCTCTTCATTGCTTTGGCTTGCAGAAAAATTGAGTTTAATAAAAAGACTAAAATGCAATATTCTGTTTATAGCATTCTCAGGTGAAGAATATGGCTTATATGGATCAAAAGCCTTTCTAGAGCATCCATCAATTCCAATAAAAAAAATAAGCTCGATGATTAATATGGATATGGTTGGAAGGTTGAATAGTGAACAAACTATAGCCATAGGGGGAGTAGGAACCAGTAGTGCTTGGAAAAATATACTCGAAGAAATTAAACCAGTAGATTTTAATTTTAATTATTCCGAAAGTGGTATTGGACCCTCTGACCATACTTCCTTCTATTTGAAAAATATACCGGTTTTATTTTTCTTTACAGGACAACATAAAGATTATCATAAACCTTCAGATGATAGTTATTTAATAAATTATGAAGGAATAGAAAAAGTATCACAAATCATTTATAATTTGATTCTAAAAATTTCTAATATTAAGGATATGGATTTCAAAAAGACAAAAGATGAAAACAAAGAGCAAGTAGCTGATTTTAAAGTTACTTTAGGAGTAATGCCAGATTATGTATTCAGTGGAATTGGTCTGAGAATTGATGCTGTCTTAGATGACAGACCTGCTAAGAAAGCAGGTATGAAAGATGGTGATGTAATCATTAAACTCGCCGAAAAAGAAATCAAAGATATCTACGACTACATGAAAATTCTAGGCGAACATAAGAAAGGGGAAAAAGTTAATGCTGTTGTAATCCGTTTAGGTCAAGAAATAAAATTAGAAGTAGAATTCTAGATTTATAAAGTATTTAGCAACTCTTTTTCTAGGCTTCTGTTAATTGAATTACAAAGCTTGTTTTAACGTATGGAATGGACTCCTTGACAAAAATTTTACCCAAATGATAACTTTCTATAATTCTTTTGCTTAAGGAAAGTCCTAATCCCCAGCCACGTTCTTTGGTAGTGTAACCTGGTTTAAAAATAGTCTCAAATTTATTCTGAGGAATACCTTTTCCAGTATCACTTATAACAATATTAATAATATTTTTTTCTTTGTAAATGGACGTCGTCACTATTCCAGAGTCTGTCATTGCATCTAATGCATTGCGGTATAAATTTTCGAGCACCCAAGAAAAAAGATTTTTATTCATTAATACATTATAATCTTGTGTATTGGATTGAGGAAATTCAAATTGAATTTTTCTGCTTGCTCTTGGTTTAATATAATTTTCTGCTTCCAATAAAATATTTAATATTGACTCTTGTTGAAGA
>JBDSHL010000192.1:0-4914 GCA_039918515.1 Saprospiraceae bacterium
TTCAATGCCATAAGCCGCATCTAAAGCAGGATGTAAATTGTTTTCAAATAAATTATAAGAGAGCAGTAAACTTAAAGGGCGAAGTTTTTTGCCTTGTTGTTTCATAATGTATTCAAAGGGTTCATAAAGTTCTTTAGGCTCTTTGTTCCAATGAATTGCATTTGAATATTCCGAATAAGTCCTAATGATATCTTGAAAAGGTGCTATTTTAGCCATTTAATAATTGAAATGAAAAATCTATATTTACTAGGAATTTTACTTGGATTCACCTTAAACCAATGCAAAGAAAGTGAAAAAGCCGATCTTGTAATCCTAAATGCCACAATTTACACCTCTGATTCTTTAAAAACAAGTGCAAGCGCATTTGCTGTTAAAGGAAAGCAATTTATTGCGGTTGGATCTGATGTTGAAATAAAACCTTTTATTGGACCTAAGACGGAGGTAAGAGATATGCATAAGTCCTTCATTATGGCTGGATTTATTGAGGGTCATGGACACTTTCTAAGCCTCGGTAAAAGTTTGGTTAATTTAGATTTATTAAAAGTTAAAAGTTGGCAAGAAATTGTCGATTCTGTAAAAATGATTGCCTTGCGTTCTGAGCCTGGTCAATGGATTGAAGGTAGGGGATGGCATCAAGATAAATGGTCTGACAAATTTATGAATACCTTTAATTCATATCCTTATCACGATGCATTGTCCAAAGTAAGCCCCAACAATCCAGTTATTTTATTTCATGCGAGTGGTCATGCTTTATTGGCGAATTCCAAAGCTATGGAAATATCGAAAATTAGTTCAGAATCAGAATCACCAAAAGGTGGTAGAATTGTCAAAGACCGAAATTCCAAATTGACTGGAGTGTTCGAGGAAAATGCAATGGATTTAATAGAAAATACATATCAAAATTATGTCAAGACCTTAGATCAAGAGGTACTTAAAAATAAGAAAAAGCTTCAAGCCATCAACGCTTCGAATTTGGCTTTAGAGTTCGGTATTACTTCATTTGAGGATGCTGGCTCCTCACTCTCAGAACTTCAATTATTGCATAAATGGTCAATGGATCATACCATCCAACAGAGAATTTATGCAATGCTCTATGAGCCTATTGATAGTATGTTGCAAAAAATGGAATCTCTTCCTTTCCATACTGAAGATCCCACAAGATTTAAATCGATTGCGGTTAAAACTTATATGGATGGCGCGTTGGGTTCTTATGGTGCTTGGCTCATGGAAGATTATACAGATAATCCAGGAACGAGAGGACAGAATCTCATCGATCCTGAAAGGATAAATGACATCGCAAGGCTTGCCATTAAGAAGGATCTACAAGTCTGCGTTCATGCAATAGGCGATAGAGGCAATAAAGAAGTGCTGGATGTATTTGAAAAAATTGCCAAAGAATTCCCCGAAGTGATTAACAAAAGATGGAGAATAGAACATGCTCAACACCTAAGACAAGAAGATATTCAAAGATTCAAAAGTCTTGGTGTGATCGCTTCAATGCAGTCGATTCATTGTACCAGTGATGCTCCTTTTGTAATTAAGAGGTTAGGGGAAGAAAGGGCGAAGAGTAGCTCCTACATTTGGCGATCCTTGCTTAATAATGGAGTTCATTTGGCCAATGGAACGGATACTCCAGTTGAAAGTATCAATCCATTTGAGTGCATGTATGCAGCAGTGACTCGAAAAAGGCTGGATAATGACATGGTTTTCTTTCCAGAAGAATGTATGAGTCGACAAGAAGCTTTATTATCCTATACTTTATGGAATGCCTATGCATCTAAAGATGAAAACCTAAAGGGTAGCATTAGCATAAATAAATTAGCTGATTTTGTAGTTTTGGATCGCAATTTACTCACTTGTGCTCCTATAGATATCGCTGGTTGTAAGGTCATTGAAGTCTACATGGACGGCAAGAAAATAAAGTAGCTTTAAATCGCCATTATATATTAATTATTAACTTAATATATAAAATATTGATTATCATTATTATGTAATTTAAAATAGATTTCTTATCTTTGTCTTTTAACGATTGACAATGTTTCGAAGCGATATTTATGTGAATTCTGAGATAATGCCTCTTAGAAAGGTTATTGTTCATGCACCGGACGCTGGAATAGATCGAATAAGTCCAAGGATGGCAGGAGAATTGCTTTTTGACGACATTGTTTATTTGCCAAGTATGCAAAGAGAACATGAAGTTTTTAGAAAAGTATTACATGCTTTTTTAGGAAAAGAAAATGTCTTAGAGACGCAAACACTCATTAAAGAATCTTTAGATGCCAATGAAAATACTAAAAAAGAATTAATACAATTAATTAAAGAATTTGAAGAAATTCCAAATTCATTTATCAATCGATTGTTTGAACTTGATCATGACAGTTTATCAGAAGCTTTGATTTCAGGGTATGATAAAAAAATGGATACTTTTCTCTTTGATCCAATTCCGAATTTTATTTTCACACGCGATATTGCTTTAATCATTAAGGATCATGTGGTTATTGCAAAAGCTTCAAAATCTGTTAGAAAACGAGAAAATTTGTTGACGCGGTTTATATTTCACGCACATCCGAATTTTAGTCATCTATTTTCTGAAAACAAATTAATTAACTTGAATTTAGTGGACGAATTTCCTCCATCTCAGAAAGGTGAGCCGGTTACGATAGAAGGTGGAGATATGATGTTGTTAAATTCTGATTATTTATTAATCGGACACAGTGAGAGAACGACAGATCATGCTCTTTTGACTTTGAAGCAAACTTTATTTGATAAAGGATTAATAAAAAATATAGTTGAAGTTGATGTTCCTAAAGAGCGATCATTTATGCACATCGACACATTATTTACACAAATCAATTACAAACAATTTATTGGATTTAAACCGATCGTAAAAGATGGATTAGGTTCTTATGTTACTGTACACAGACATACAGGCGAAGAGGTAGAATATCCTTCTGTAATAGATTTTCTGCATGCCGAAATAGATCCTGAAATTAATTTCATTTGGAGTGGTGATGGGGTTTCACCTTTTCAGGAAAGAGAACAGTGGACAGATGGTTGTAATATGGTTGCATTAAAGCCAGGAATAGCTTTAACTTATGATCGCAATCCGTATACCGAAAAAGCTTTGATAAATCATGGTTATAGTATTATTCATGCAGAAGAATTTATTCGCCAAGTTGAAAGCAATGAAATTATGGTGGAGCATTTAGAAAACACCATTATAACCTTGCCTTCAAGTGAATTATCTCGTGCACGAGGTGGTTCACATTGTATGACTTGTCCAATTCTTCGTGACCCCTTGAATTAAGATGTATCAGCACAAGACACAATTAAGAGTCCGATATGGAGAAACCGATCAAATGGCATATGTTTATTATGGTCAATATGCTTTCTATTATGAAGTGGGAAGGGTAGAAGCTTTAAGAAATTTAGGATTATCTTATAAATCAATGGAATCCGATTTAGGGATTTTTATGCCGGTGATGTCTATGACTACTAAATATTTAAGACCTGCTTATTATGATGATCTGTTAATATTAGAAACAACCATTGAAAAGATGCCAGATATGGTTATTCGATTTGAAACTAAAATTTTTAATGAAAAGAACGAATGGCTAAATTTTGGGCAAGTAAATTTGTGTTTTGTTGAAATTGAGAGTAAAAAAAGAGTAGCAACGCCTGCCTTAATAATTGAAAAATTGAAACCATTCTTTGAAAATTAAATTTTTAAAATATCTACTTTCATTTTTGGAACTTCCATTGATTAAGCGTATAATTCAATGGTCTAAAGGCTATGTTCTGCCTGGTTTTCAAGGGGTGACTATTTACGCAACATTAAGTTTTATTTGGAAAGAACTTAAGAATAATGATATTAATATGCGTGCAAGTGCCATGTCATTTAGTTTTTTTCTTTCCTTTTTTCCGGCACTTATTTTTTTATTCACCTTGTCGGCATATCTTCCACAAAGTTGGGATTTTATTACGGAATTAGAAAGGTCATTGAACTCTGTTTTACCAGATCAAGCCCAGGATTTTCTTTGGAAAAATATTGTTGAGGATTTAAGGCCAAAGGCTAGTAGCAGCTTTCTTTCAATTGGATTTTTACTGGCTGTATTGGTTGCCTCAAATGGTGTATTAACCATGATGAACGGATTTGATAAAACTTATCATACGAGTTTTAGAAAAAGATCTTTTATAGAAAGTCAATCGGTTGCATTAGTATTGACATTACTATTTGGATTACTTTTAATTCTCTCTGTTGTAGTAATAATAATGGGAAATATCATTTTGAAATGGATATTTACTTATGTTAAAATTAACTTTTTGGCTACGTTTTCTTTTTTAGCATTGAAATATTTAATCTTAATCGTTTTATTCTATCTAACCATAGATCTTATTTATCGAATTGGGCCGGCGTTGAAAAAACCAGTGAAAAGTTTTTCTCCAGGTACCATATTCGCAACCTTAGCATCAATTCTAACTTCTGTATTTTTTGGTTATTTCATTGATAATTTTTCAACTTATCATAAAGTCTATGGAGCAATTTCTGCTTTAATAATAAGTTTGGTTTGGATTAGATTAAATGTGATGATAATACTCCTTGGATTTGAGTTGAATGCGGGTATCATTGTCAATCGTGATCTTATGAAAATATTGAATGACGAATCATTAGAAAATAATCTTTAGACTTTTAGAAAATCATTCATTTCTTTTGCTGCTTTATAACATTTTAAAATCCAATTTTCAAGATTTTTGGTTAAAATTATTTCTGAATCATTCTGACTTACATAATAATATGACTTATTATAGATTAAAGGTTCAATTAAGGCAATATCAGCGAATTTTTTGTCAACTCTCTTCATCTTCTCTCCAAGAATTTGTGTATAAGTTGATTTGAATTTACTTGCACTATAT
>JBDSHL010000193.1:0-3111 GCA_039918515.1 Saprospiraceae bacterium
CTTGCAAGACGTTTTCTTATTTTATGGAAGCATATATGATAACATTTCCTTAAAAAATGAACTTATAAGTAAAGATAAAATCGAAGAAGCTTGTAGAGCAATTGGAGCAGATGTGTTTCTCGAATGCCTACCAGGATCCTATGAATATATTGTTTCAGAACGAGGTTCCAATCTTTCAATGGGTCAGAGGCAGCTGATTTCATTCGTAAGAGCACTTATTTATAATCCAGATATACTTATTCTGGATGAAGCGACCTCTTCAATAGACACTCACACAGAATTGGTTATTCAAAAAGCCATTTCCAGGCTTATTGAAGGACGCACATCCATCATCATCGCTCATCGATTATCTACTATCCGCAAAGCAGACCAAATAATGGTGCTAAATGAAGGAAAAATTAAAGAAAAAGGGACCCATGAAGAACTTTTGGAACAAAAAGAAGGTTTATACTATCAACTTTATACTAGCCAACTTGATCAAGTTGAGGCTTAAACAAAACGAATCAACAACTTTTTAGTAAAAAATTAATATATTATTAAATAATATAATACATAAAACTATTATCTTTGCAAGGAACATGTTAAACGGTCGAATATATAGTTATGATCATCATAAAGGGTTAGGTCAAAAGATCCTAGGGACTTTTGCTTTTCTCCTTATTATTACTTTATGCCTGTATTTATTCTTTCAGGTTTATAAATTCTTATTTTATTTAACTCCGCTATTTATAATAATAGCCTTAATTAT
This sequence comes from Saprospiraceae bacterium, assembly GCA_039918515.1. Taxonomy (GTDB): domain Bacteria; phylum Bacteroidota; class Bacteroidia; order Chitinophagales; family Saprospiraceae; genus Vicinibacter. Next base: position 749 of record JBDSHL010000193.1, read on the forward strand.
CTATCCAAAGATCGTTCTAAATCATATTAAGATGATTGGTCTCTCCTTAAAACAAAATGTTTTTGGTGGTTTACTTGAGATTGGCTTACAATTAATTGGATTGCCAATAGTCAGTATAGGCCTAATGATCAAAGCTTGGGCATATAAGAAATTCGGTCAGGCTAAAGAGAGCTTTCAACAAAATTATAAATCAGAAGAGGAATTCACTTCTTATGAAGATGTCAAGAGCGAAAAATTAGATTACACCTTTAAGTCAAAACACATTGAGCCAATGAGTAAACCTAATAATTACGATGATCTATTTGAATAGATGATGTGATTATATTACTAATTGTTTCTTGCTCAATATTTCTACTTTTTTTCATTATCTGGATAATTTTCATTTTACATTGGAATAAAACTGAAGTATTCCGTTGCCCTGTCGAGTATATACCCTCCACCAAAGTTAGTATTCTTCTTCCTGTACGAAATGAAGCTTCCAATATTCTGGATTGTCTGGAAAGTTTGGTTAAGCAGAATTATCCCGCAGAATTATTGGAAATAATAGTTGTCGATGACCAATCCTATGATGAAACACCAGATATTTTGGAGCATTTCTCTCATCCTTTGGTTAAATCGATGAGACTTGGCGTTGAGCGTCGAACTACTATTGAAGGGTCTAAGAAAAAGGCGATTGCTTATGGAGTAAGTCATGCCAAAGGTGAGCTTATTATTACAACTGATGGTGATTGCAATCTTCCTATTAACTGGGTCAGAAATATTACCGCTTTTTATAGAAAAACGAATGCCAAGCTCATTGTTGGACCTGTAATTTTGAAAAAATCAATGGGCTGGTTTGAATCCTTCCAGAATCTTGACATGATGAGTACATTTTTGGTGCAAACTGCTGGCATTTCTTCTCGATTATTTTATTTATGCAGTGGTGCCAATCTAGCTTATGAAAAAGAAGCTTTCTTACAAGCCAATCCCTACGAATCCAATATGCATGTTTCTTCTGGCGATGATGTTTTCTTAATTCAGAAATTCAAACAACTCTATAAAGATCAAATTAAGGTGTGCAAGTCTAAAGATATTATTTGTCATACCAATGCAGCAACTACCATTTCAGAATTCATGAGTCAAAGGTTGCGTTGGTCAGGCAAAATGAAAAAAGTCTCCAACTTCAGTTCACTCTTCATTGCATCCTTGTTATGGTTGCTTAAAATATTGCCCTATGTTGTCTTAGCGATAAGTATTTGTACAAAAAACATGCAAGGCATTCTTGTTGCTTCAAGTATTCTATTAATGAGTTTTATTTTGGATTTTATCTTACTTTACTTAGCAACAGGCTTTTTCAAACAAAGAAAAAAACTTTGGTGGTTTCTTCCAGCTGAATTTATTTACACCATCTATTATATACTTTTAGGGATCTTATCTTGGTTTCCACTTTCTTTAGAATGGAAGGATCGGAAAATTAGCGTCTAGCAAGTTAATCCTATAAAGTATTATATTTGAGTCAAGCTAACTTAAAATTGGTTACTTTTATGTTAAAATTTTTCCTTAATCTCCTTTATAAGAAATTATGTTAAAATTCATTTAAGGAAAATTTGTGAAGTCGGAAAAACTATTTAAAGAGTGATCTTTCATTTACAGAAAGACTAACTTCGACCAAATAAATTTGGTCGTACATTTTGTACATCGAAATTTATTTCGATGCTTAACCAATTGAAATTCAATAACAGATAGGGAATTATTTTTAAAATTTTTAATTGATTTCTCTTCAAATGTATATGCTGAATTCGGATTGATCTATAAATTTACAAAATAGTTTTATTATTAAGGTAAGCTTGAATTCGTACTTCTGATTCCTAACTCCTGATATAATTCATCGTTCATAACTCATAGCTCATATTTAACCTAAACTCCCTGCATTTTTTTCTTAATGGCATTCATTTCATCGCGGAATTGTGCGGCAGAAATAAAATCTAAATCCTTTGCTGCATTTCTCATATTTTTTTCTGCTTGAATCAACATTTTATCTAACTGATCTCGGGTCATATAATTCATAACGGGATCTGCTGCAAGATTATACTCTTCTTTCTCAACATAGGCTTTGGAATGATTACCTCTAGTATCTAGAATACTGCTTTTACTCATAATTTCTTCTCGAGATTTCATTAAGGTCCTTGGAGTAATTCCGTGTTCTTTATTGTAAGCTATCTGCTTTGATCTTCTTCGATCCGTTTCTTCTATTGTTCTTCTCATTGAATCGGTTATTCTATCTGCATAAAAAATAACCAGTCCGTTGGCGTTTCTTGCCGCTCGTCCTGCTGTCTGAGTTAAGGATCGATCACTTCTAAGAAATCCTTCTTTGTCTGCATCCA
>JBDSHL010000194.1:0-7687 GCA_039918515.1 Saprospiraceae bacterium
ATTAGGCAAAACTTCTCCAATTGAAGTAGTAGTTAAAGAAACAGGGGTTGGAACTAGAGTTGTAAATATTGAAGTAAAAACAACAGGTATCAAACCAATTGGTGCTTATAAAATATTTGCTGCCATAGCAGAAAAAACAAGAAATCAAGCTACACCGAATGGAGAAAAAGTTCATTATGATGTGTTTAGAAAATTCTTGACAGCTTCTTCAGGTGATGCCATTACTTTTGCTGAAAATGGTTCTTCTGCGAACCTTAGCTTTAACTACAATGTTGTGTCTCCATGGGTAGAAGCTGAAACGTATGTCTTAGTCTGGGTTCAGGACGTAAATACTAAAGAAGTATTAAATTCTGGAAGCAAATTCGATGTTATAACTGGTAATTCTGATCTAAGCTCTTCAGATATTAAAATTCTTTCTAACCCAGTTAGAACAGAGTTGGTTATTCAACTTTCAAAGCCATTAGAAGGATCTTATTATATAATGAATATTATGGGTCAAATTATTGAAAAAGGAAATTTAAATCAACTAGAAACTAAATTTGAACTTCCCGTTTCTAATTATAAGAGTGGAATGTATTTTGTCCGAATTGAAAGTAATGGACAAAAAATTACTAAGCGTTGGATTAAAGAATCTTTTAATCCTTAATAGTTAATAAAAAAATATTAATACGAATAATAAGCCTTGAAATTTTCAAGGCTATTTTTTTGAGTACAAAATTGTACAGTAAAAAATTAATCCTGGCCTGATTTCATTTTCTCCATATTCTCTGCAACTCTTAGGGCTTCGATAAGATCATCTATATTTCCATTCATTATATCACTGAGATTATACGAAGTGAAGTTTATTCGATGATCCGTCATTCTGTTCTGAGGAAAATTGTATGTGCGAATTTTATCTGAACGATCTCCAGAACCCACGAGGGACTTTCTTTGAGCGGCAATAGTATTTTCATAAGCTGCAGTCTGGGTGTCTTTAATTTTTTGAACCAATCTTCCCATGGCAATTTCTCTGTTCTTATGTTGGCTTCTGCTTTCAGTGCTTTCCGAGACAATACCCGTTGGTAAATGTGTGAATCTAACTCCTGATTCAGTTTTATTGACATGTTGTCCACCTGCACCACTAGATCGAAATGTATCAACCCTTAGGTCTGCTTTGTTGATATCAATATCCTCCAATTCCATTTTGGGCATCACTACAACCGTTGCAGCTGAAGTATGAATTCTTCCGGAAGCTTCAGTGTCCGGGACTCTTTGCACTCTGTGTGCACCTGATTCAAACTTAAGCTTGCCATATACTTCTGTTCCATTAACATCAATAACTACTTTGTTATAACCTCCAGCACTTCCTTGACTTTCGAATACCAATTCATGTGTCCAACCTTGATCATCAAAATATCGCGAGTACATTCTCAATAAATCTCCAGCAAACAAACTCGCTTCGTCGCCACCTGTTCCTGACCTAATTTCAAAAATTACGTCTTTGGTGTCTTCAGGATCTTTAGGAACAAGTTGGATTTTAAGTTTTTCTTCTAAAGTACTTAAGGAAGTTTCTAATGTAACTATTTCAATTTGTGCGAATTCTTTCATTTCTACATCGTCAGAATGGAGCATTTCCTGTGCAGATTCCATTTCGGAATTTAGTTTTTTAAATTCCAAATAGCTGGCAACTACAAATTCTAAATCTTTGTATTCTTTGCTAACTTTCTTATATTCAGAAAGATTAGACAATACTTCAGGATTCGACAATCGCTCCTCAAGAAATTGATACCGTTCGTAGACTGCCTCTAATTTTTTTAGTATTTCCATTTATTTAAAAAGAAAGCAAAACTAATACTTTATGGTAAATATTTATGTAGATAAGAATTTTAGTTCTACATTATTGCATTAATAACCCACTAATGGTCAACATTGCCGTTTATAAAAAAGTATCAAAAGCAATAAATAAAAATAGAAATAATAAAAATATTTCTTGAGAGAAATATTACTTTATAAAATAATACCGATGAGAATTATAAATTAGTTCAATCAATAATTTAGAATTGCAAATTCTATCGGTATTAAACCAAAAAGTATTGGACTAACTATAATTTCACATTGGTATAAAATGAAATCATCAAATTGAAACAATAAATTCAATAAAAAATTTCTCTCCTCAAAAATAAAAATATGATTACGCCATAACAAAAGTAGACTAGAAATTATTCTTCCACATCATACTTTCAACTGGTACGGCCTTTTTTTCATTATACTTAGCACTTGATTTTTTGTTGTATAGATTTTGAATCTCACCTTCAACCGCAAAATAAATCAATTGACCAATAGGCATTCCAGCATAAATTTTTACTGGCTGAACACAACTTATTTCCAATGTCCAATAATTACAAAATCCAACATCGCCCTTACCTGCAGTAGCGTGAATATCAATTCCTAATCTTCCAACACTTGATTTACCTTCCAGAAAAGGTACAGATTTATGGGTTTCAGTGTATTCTTCAGTCACTCCTAAATATAAGGTTGCGGGCTGCAACACAAATCCTTCCTCCGGTATATCAAAAAAATTTATGAGATTATGTTTTTTGGCATCTAGCTCGTGTTCAGAATAAGTGGCAAGTGTTTTTCCTAAATGAACGTCATAACTATTGGTTCCCAAGCAGTCAATTCTGAAGGGAGATACCACTATTTCCCCAATTTCTATAGCTTCTAATATCTTTTTATCACTTAAAATCATGTCATTGAATTGTCCAAGCCTTGATTATTCTATCATCAGAGGCCGAAAGTAAGACGTTTGTAGATTTTATCCAAAGTAATTTATTTATTGATCTTGAATTTCCTTGAAATTTGGTGGAAGAAATCTCTTTAATCAATTCAAAATTATTCGAATCCCATAATCTTATCGTCTTATCTCTACTTGCACTTACAATAATTTTCTGATTATTGGCCAGTACAATATCGTTAATCGTGAACCAGTGGGCATTTATTTCTTGAACTATTTCCAAATTGTCTATGATTGAATAAACTCTTAACAAGGCATCCATTGACCCAACTATTAATTGAGAAGTTTCAGTATTAATTGCTAAACTAAATACTGTTTTATTGGATTCAATTTGAATTATTTTATTGGTCTCTTTCGAAGCGAGCTTAAATTCAAATATTATTCCTCCTTGTGCTCCAATGATAAGAGAATTATTCACAGAATGGTGAACTAGACTTCTTAAACCTTTAGAATATAATTTATTGGCAGATTTCAGTTCAAATGTTCTTATGTCTATTTCAGATAATATTCCATCTCCACTGATTGCAAACAATGATTTTTCAACAATCAACACCTTATAAACAGGTTTTCGGTGGAATGCCAAAAGGCGTGTATGATTCTTATTGTTTAATTCTATTCTAAATAAACTGCCGTTTTCTGTACCGCAAAAAAGAAATGAATTAATGGGATCATATGCCAAACAAAATATAGCTTCATTGGTAACAGCAATTGCATTACCATCAGGATCATTCAAATTCCAATGAACCAATTGTCCATCACTTCCACCACTGTAAAATTCTGATGGGTTACTGCCAATACTTAATGCATAAATGGATGAAGAATGGCCATTAAATTCTCTTAAGTAATTTAATATCATTATGAATAACGTACAATTATATCTTCCAAAGATTTGCGATGAATATCAGGTACCGTAACATTATTAGAAGGATAACCTACGGGAATGATTAAGAATGGTTTTTCATTTAAAGGACGATTGAGTATTTCTTGTAAGAAATTCATTGGACTTGGTGTATGTGTTAATGCAACTAGGCCTGCATTATGAATTGCAGTCAACAGGATTCCACATGCTAATCCAACCGATTCTTGCACATAATAATTTTTTCTGCGAATTCCATTTACTACATCATATGACTTTCGAAATACTACAATTAAAACAGGCGCAATCTCTAAAAATTCTTTATGCCAATCTGTACCAAGATAACTTAAATCCTCCATCCACTCATCTGGCATTCCGCCATTATAAGCTTTATATTCTTCAACTTCTGCTGCTTTCCTAATCTTTAATTTTATTTCAGGATTTGTTACCATACAAAATGTCCATGGTTGCTTATTTGCTCCAGATGGTGCAGAATTAGCTGTCAATATTAACTCTTCTATTATTCCTTGAGAAATTTGCTTGTCAGAAAAATCTCGTACAGTCCTTCTCAAATTATGAAAATGATTAAAATCCTTTGCTCTTTGTAACATTTCATCTTCGTTGAACTGTACAGGTTTATATGGAATGTTATGGTAATTATTCATTACAAATCACCTAACTGTGGTCTTATTACTATTTCTTCAATAACGGCTGAAGGACTAAGTTTCAATACTGCTGATAGGGCTTCGGCAATATCGCTTGCTTGCATGATTCTTGACACATCAATGTCAGCTCCTTTCCAGGAATCAGACCAGGTTGCACCTGGATAAATGGTACAAACTTTAACGCCATCATTTTTTAGTTCATTTCTGAGGCAAAGGCTAAAACCATTCATTGCAAACTTACTTATACAATATAGACTACCACCTTTATAGGGATGAAGACCTGCAATACTACAGATATTGAAAATGTTGGAAACAGTATTAGACTTTAGCAATGGAATTAATGCTCTTGTAAGATGATAGGCAGAATATAAATTTGTGTTCATCATTCTCTCTAGCAAACCTTCATCAGCTGTTTGAATTTCCCCTGATAAATATACCCCTGCGTTATTGATTAAAATATCAAGACTTTGATAATTATCAATTACATAATTTGCAAGTATGGCGACTTTATTTTTATCACTTAGATCCGCTGCGCAACAAGAAACTTTGATCGTTGGATTGACATCTAATAACTCACTTTTCACGCTTTCTAATTCAATACTATTTCTTGCATTTAGAATAAGATCAATTCCTTCACTAGCCAGTCTCTTCGCAATTGCGTAGCCTATCCCTTTACTTGCCCCAGTTATAAGTGCTGTCATCCTGCAAAATTAGGAATTATTTGAATAGATATCTATAATATAAAATGAATGCCTTTCTAATGAACTATTGTATGAAAGTTCTCGTAGCTTCAGCTCTCGTATTTATATCTACTTCTCCATTTTCTAATCTTAGAACTCCACGTGGGCATACTGCTGAACAAATTCCACATCCTACACAACTTGCTCTTACAATATCTTGTCCACGCTGAGCGTATGATTTTACATCGATACCCATTTCACAATAAGTGCTACAATTACCACAGGAAATGCATTGTCCGCCATTGGTTGTTATTCTGAATTTGGATTTTACTTTTTGCATGATGCCAAGATAGGCTGCCATTGGACATCCAAATCTGCACCAAACTCTGCTACCCATTAATGGATAGAATCCAACTCCAACAACACCTGAGAATGCAGAACCAATTAAAAAACCATACCATTCACTTAACTTATAACTATTCAATATCCACAAGCTCGTATTTCCTGTATATCTGGTATAGAGAACCATTGCTGTCATTAAAGTTACAAATACTAAAACAGAATAAATCATCCATCTTTCTATCTTCCATGATCTAATGGATTTGTCTGATAAATGCCGAAATGAATCTCCAGCCGTCTCTGCAAGGCCTCCGCATCCACACACCCAGGAACAATACCATCTCTTACCAAAAAAATAAGTTAGAATTGGAGTAATAACTATGCTGCTTGCAATTCCCCAGAATAAAATAAAATACCCGAATGTGCCATTGTGAATTAATTCATCAATATGCCAATTGAAAAAGAAATAATAATTCAGAGGCCAGATATTTTTAAAATCATTAAATGGAAGATTAAGACTCAACATTATTTCAGGTAAAATAAAAGCAATGATGGTCTGGAAAAAAATGACAGAAATGGTTCTATAGATTTGATATTTATTGTGTCTATATTTATAAATAAATTTTATTCCCAATAGAATAATAATTAAGGTATATAATGCTCCATATACAAACCATTGACTAGCAGCTTTGCCTTTTAAAAAATAGCTTAATGGATCGAATAAGTGAATGAGCCCAGTATTACTTCCGTTCGCTTCGAATCCTAGATATTGTGGATACCAATATAATATTACATAAAACCCAGTAAGTACGATCCCAAGAATCCAAGCAATAGCGCCTCTATTACTTAAAGAATTAAACCAAACTCCATTGTTTTTAATACCCTCATGAAGGTTTTTATATTTGTTGATACTATACCATACACTTCCAACAACAATAAAAGCTAAACTAAGTCCAAGAAATAATTCAGCTCGTTCTGTCATATTTCTAATCCAATATACACATTGCAACAATATGCCTATTGATAAGATTCCTAGTGCGCTTTTTTCTTGAACATTAAGGGAAGAACTTAACTCATGATTACTTATTGAAATAGAATTGGATTCAGTATTCATTTGGTTTGATTTATTTAGAGAAACTCTGCAAAAATTTTGAGACTTGATTTAACTTTCTTTTAGATTTTTGTTTAATACTTTGTCCAGTATTTGAATTATAAATTGAAATTAAATTGGATTCATACTCTTCAAAAAATTCTGGATCAAAATTAGCCAATGATAAATTTTCTAAAACACTTTCAATCGATGTTCCATTTCGAATCCAAGCTTCACAGACTTCATGTCTATATCTGATTCCCATTAAATTAACTCCAAGTAAGGATTTGTTAAGTTTATTATAGACCAATCTGATTGAAAGTGGCTTTTCTGGATGTTCCCAATAAAGTTGAGATGATTGATCATCCTGAATGGGGACATAACCATAAACTTGATATTCAATATCAAAGAATTTGGCTGAATTAAACCAAACTCCTGGGTTGTACTTTTTCTTATTTCCGCATAAGGTAGAAGCTACGGTCTGTCCCATCATTCTGCCAGTGTACCATACGGCTTCAATAGCTTTTCGCCCTTGAGATGGACTCAATAATTCTGCACAATCACCTATTGCATAAACATCTTCTATATTTGTTTGGAGAAATTCATCAACTTGAATTCCTCGATTAACCTTAATTCCCGAATCTTTCACAAAGTCAATGTTAGGGCTCACGCCTACAGTTAATCCAACAAACTGGCAGACGATTTCTTCATTGCTTTTTGTGATTATGGATTCCACTTTTTCTTTTCCTTTAATTTCGCTTAATTCTTCCGAAAGTCTCAAGTCTATACCTTGTTCAAGTAGGTGACGATTTATCATTGCTGATTCTTCTTTGGGGAGAATAATGTTCCAAAAACTTGCTTCTCTTACAAGAAAACTGACCTGAATTCCTCTGCTATGAAACATTTCCGCCATTTCAACTCCGATCAAGCCTCCTCCTACAATAACTGCTCTATGGAGACCTTCATTGGATTTCAATTCCATTGACTCAAGATCTTGTAAGGAGTAGAGACCTTGAACTCCGTTTAAGTCTTGACCTGGCCAGCCGAATTTATTAGATTTTGATCCCGTTGCAATGATTAAAGAATCGTAGTTTAAGTTGGAATTATCGCTTAAAAATATGGTTTTACTATTCGTATCTATTCGATTAACATGAGCAATTAATCTACCAATCCTATTTTTATCCCAAAAATGATCTTCATAAAGCTTTGTATGATCGAACTTTAAGTGTCCCATGTATACATACATGAGTGCTGTTCGAGAGAATGGAAACTCAGATTCTGATG
>JBDSHL010000195.1:0-6096 GCA_039918515.1 Saprospiraceae bacterium
CTTGTTCTGCTCGAATAAAACTTCCATTCGAATCAAAAAATAACTCTATCTTCTTAACCTCCGCTTCAAAGGTAACGATACCAGTTGCGTCAACAATTCGCGAAGCTTCATGAATCTTTTTTCTAGGATAGTTTTTCACTACATAGTCTTTAATAGATCTAGGAAGTTCAGCCACTTTTATGGATGTTTCAGCTTCAATAAAGTCACCTGTAGAGGTAAAAGTTGTAGTCATTTCTTTTTTATTCTTGTCAAATTCTGCTTCATAATTGTCTTCTTCTTTTTCCCATTTTTCTACTTTTATTCCGGGATAAAGAATTGCAAACTTGCTTTTAACTGCAGCAGGTACATCTTTTGCTTTACATTTCTGAGCTTGAGCTATATTCCCAAGAGAAATCAGAACACATACTAACATAATCATTTTCATATTTCAAATTTTAATTTTAAACTCATTTAGGATTATACTAATAGATTTAATACAATGCAAAGGTGTACAACTTTCTCGCATTGATTCTTACTACTTTTAAGAAATAAATTACATAATTCTCATATTTGAAGGGAAATATGCCATATTATTCAAGTTATTTCCTTCATCTTAACTTCTAATTTCTTCCATTTGATCTATCGCTGAACTATAATCGCTACTCAGAAATTTACAATTTGCCTTCATTATTGAGTTCAAACCTTCTTGAAATGTTCTCTTACAAAAGCATGTTGTTGATTTTCTGTCATTTTTGGAGCATTTTTTATTTGGATATTAATATCTGCGAAATGATTATCCTCTTTTAATAGGTTATAAAGTTCAACCTTTGCATTGGTTGGACCAAAGAGAATGACCTCATTATAATTTTTAATGGTGTCACCCAATTTTTTATAATACGCTGATTGTTGATGCTGTTCTTTATTGTGCATCAAGTTTTCACTTTTATGTAAGCTTTCTTCTTTTACTTCATGTGTAAATTTAGATTGAATGCTGGTAGTTTTAATGGGCTCGTCATTTAATTCCATTAAATGTGCATTTGAATGATCCATCCAAATTCCCAAATTCTTTTTTATTATCATTATTACTATTATTTATTTTACTAATTTAAACTCAATATTGTTTTGATCTATTCTTCCTCTATCTGTTAGCTTTAATGCTGCTATTTAAGCCTCATTTACAATTGTCTTAAAAACGCTACGATATCTTTCTTTTCCTGACTACCTAATTTTAACTCTTGCACTAGATTGAAAAATTCCATAGCATCTTCTAAAGTAAGTAACCTTCCATCGTGCAAATACGGAGGTGAATCTTTTATTCCTCTCAACGGAAATGTTTTAATCGTGCCTTCGGCATGTATATATTGTCCATTGATCAATTGTGGCTTATAAAATCGCTCTACTTGAAGATCATGCATGGTGTTATCGGTATAATATGGGGGTGTATGACAAGTCGCACATTTTGCCTTTCCAAAGAATAATGCTTCTCCACTTAATTCAGATACCGTTGCTTTTTTGGGATCAAGCCGACCGTAAATATCCAATTTAGGTGCCGGTGGAAAATCCAGTAATTCTTCAAATTCCGCCATGAATTGTACCTGACTTCCACGTTCAAGAATATTGGCTCCTTTTTTTGCAGCAAGTAAATGATCACCATCAAAATAAGCAGCTCGCTGTTCAAACTCAGTAAAATCTTCAACCGTCTTTAGGGCTCGTTGAGAACCAAAAAGGCGCTGAATATTGACTCCACGCAATGTTGGAGTTTCAATCCGGTTGCGATTAATTTGTGGGCGAATATCCCCTACCAAATGAATTGCTCCTGAGGAATGTCCATTTACATGGCAATCAAAACAAGTGATACCCAGACTTGGCTTTTCAGTCTTTCGATCAGCTGTTGTATTAAACTGTTGCTGCGGAAACTGTGACACTAAAAGTCGCAATCCTTCCAATTGTTTTGGATTTAATAAACCATTAAATAGATCATAGTAATTGTCTATGGTTACCAATTTACCTTGAGATACATCCCCTAATTCCTTATGAGTAGTTAAATAAATAGCAGGTGGAAAATCTGGTAAAAAGTATTCAGGAAGATCGAAATCAAGGTCGAAACGTTGAAGCCTCGGAAGATCTTTTATTTCATGTTGTGGAAAAATCATTCCTCCAACTGGATGATTTGGGTGGGATAATGGTAGATAAGGGAAGATTCCTTTTAATTTAATTTCTTCTGGTGTCATACTACCAAGTTGATCCCATTTGACTCCATTCAATTTCGCTGTAGGACCCACCGGTATGGGCTTTCCTCCAGACATGGTACATTCTGAAGATACTTTTTTGGAAAGATCATACCTTTCTTTAAGCAAATCCATCTGGCGTTTCATGATTGCATCTTTCTGCCCTTTATCCTTTGAAAGTACTTTTTCAAATGGCTCTTCAATTGAGGGAGAATAACTGGATTCCCTTTTATCTTGTAATTTATCAGAAATCTGTGCCGTAAATATTGTTACCATCAAAATGAGAAACATAGTAATGATGAGATATTTATTATTCAAAATTGTATTCATTTTCTTTAAAATTATATGCTTAAATAAATCGCACGGTTTCTTGAAATACTTCTTTAAATATAGTTTTATTATTCACATGTGAATTTGCCAATGGCATCATATAAGTTTCCATCATTATTGAGGTACGCATTTATAATATTTTGCTAATTCCACTTTTGTTTAATTTGAAAAATTACTTTGTAAATTGGTGGATTCATATTCATTAGCATTTTTTCCATATTAAAAATGAAAAACTAACAATGTAAAATGAAAAATTTAATATTTCAAATAATCCTTAAAGATGGGCGGATATGCCTAAGATAAAGTTACACATATCTTATTAAGGTTTATATAATTCATTCGAATACAGATTATGCTTAAGACTATTACAAAGCCTAAAAGCCTTCATCCTAATAGCCTACAGCCTAACAGCCCACAGCCTAAAAGCCTACACCCTAAAAGCCTACAGCCTAACAGCCCACAGCCTAACACCCTACACCCTAAACCTCACCTCCATATTTTAAACTTCAATTGAAATTCCTTTTTCTGGATTAAAGTTCGCCAATCAATAAATAACAGAGCACATAATAGCAATAAACCTCCGATCAAACCTACAATGGATTTCCATGACATTGCTCCTTCAAGTAAACTATTAGCATTTTCAGAGGCATATTTTCCTAAGTTAACTGCAACGGCGTCACTTGTAAATTTTCCTATGAAAAAAGCTGGGATTATGTATATGGGTCTAAGCTTGGCCATTCCACTAGCTATAAATAAAGGTGTTGTGGGTAGTGGTAATAAAGAATAGGCCAGAATGATCAACTGGCTTTTCCATATATTTTCTTTCATTTTTTTGCCAAGAAACTGTACGTCTTCATTTTTTGACGGTTTAAATATCTTTCCACTTAAATAAGGGATATATAAAGTAAGAGTATATCTTCCCAATATTGATCCAGCAACTCCAATTACGATTACCCACCAGATGTTCAAATCAAACAAAATTTGTAAGAAGACCATAATAGTAAATGCAGGAGGAAATGGAAATGGCACTACATCAAATAAGAAAGCTCCTAATAAAACCAATAAATACTGCCACCACATATTTTGTCTTGATTTATTATTTCAAGTGTAAAAGTAAATTAATAAATGATAAATTCGAAAAGCCTAGAGATTAAAGGCTACAGACTAGAAAATTAATCAAAAAATATTTAATTTTAATACCAAATACATTTAATAGAATAAAACCTATTTATAAAAAATAAAAAAAAAGGAGAATAGAGTCTTTACTTAATTCTCCTAACCAAATCATTATCTCAAACAACTTACTTTAAACTTAAATAACCAAAAACACCATGTGTTTCATCAGCAGGTCCTGCTGTAAAAAAAAGTTGATTTTGGTCACCTGCAGGAATTCCATTTTCTGGAAAAGCAAGTGCCCATAAACCCTCTATGCTAATAATATTTCCATTATTGGCCAATTGGCCTTTATAATGGCCATCTTCATTAAAGACATTAATCTTGCCATCACCAAAATTGCCAACAAGTATTATATCATCACCCTGACCAAATCCAGCGGGAGCATCAACCAATGCCCAAGGAGAATTAAGCGTACCCTGTGAAGCAAATCGCTTTATAAAAGTACCATTCGGATTGAAAATATTTACATATCCATTACCCGCTCCTGCTTCGTCATCTTCATTATCAGGACCTTTCAATTTGGCATACATAACATACAATTTGTTATCATGATTATATATATTGAATGGTGCAAACCCTGCGGGAATTGTAGCATCATTAAACTCCTTGGTTGTCACAAAATTAAAATTGGCATCAAATACATCAATATTGTTTCCTTTAAAATTAGCAACATATAAAAAATCAGCACCACCATCCGTCGCAATTGCAATTCCTTTGTATACTGCATTAAATGAAGACCTATCAACAACCATAGTGGTAGTCAAGCCATTTGCCCAAATTGAGATTGTTCCATCTTCACCAGCATAAATATATTTACTTCCTAAAAAACTCAAACTATTACCATTATATACCACTCCAGTAGGAGATCCACCATTTGAGACTCCCCCCGATGGAATTAAGACAGAAGGCAATAATTGAGCACCGTTTCTATCATAAATTGTAGAATATCCTGTATGATTGGCAGATATCCAAAAAGCTCCAGTAGGTCCAATGGCAATGCCCCAAGGGTTAGCAAGATTGGCATCCACTCTTAAAGCTCCGTATCCAGCTACATCTGAAACCAAATTGGTTTGGGCATAACTTTTTTGAGCAGTAGAATCATCTTTATTACATCCTGAAAATGTCATAAGGATAAACGATAAAATAATAAGCGTAAACATTAAAGTAAGGGTCAAGGCAACCATTGATTTTCGCATAACTTTTATTTCATTATAAGCAAATTCTGGGTTCCCAGATTTAATTCTTTTCATTTCTTTGTTATTAAATGTGAATGAATTTTCACGGTACAAATGTCTAACTCTTTTTTTATCTTACAGTTACATAAACACACAAATTATTTACATCTTTACTACTTTTTAATTTACAAAAGCGTGAGTAGGGTGAGTTTGGCTCTGTCATTCTTATATTATTATTGACTGCCAATTCTTATTTGATGGTAAAATTTAGAGTTGAATTTTTAGAAGTATTCCAAAATTATTTCTTGGATAAATAGGAATAAATAAACAGTTATGTTGAATGAATTTTACTATGATTCGTCTTACTACAGGCTATTCAACAAAAATCAGCCATAATCTAAATCAGTGATACATGTAACGAATTACCATCCTTTTGTAAGGCTTTTCGCTTTAAGAAAGCTCATCTTTGTTAACTAATATCAACAAAACGAATGTTTAAGCTTCTTCAACTTCTAAAAATCGATACATTATGACCAGATACCAAGCCTTAACAGTTTATGCCACGTTAATCATTGTCACTGGTTTAATATTAATGCTATTATCCATTTATCCAACTAGGTTAATTCAATACGTTGTAGCTTTTGGTATGCTATCAAGTGCATTTTTTGCATTTTATACGGCTTATAAAAGTCATGACATGCAAATACCCTTACATTACCACGCACTTCATGCTATTGGAATGGTAGTTTATGGATTTGCTATTTTATTTTTTGCGAACGATATACAAAGATTTTTCAATATAACCATTTTTTTTCTGACGTTCTACGGCATGGCAGAAATGATTTTTTGTTTTCAATTGCTTATGCTTCGGCAAAAGTTTATCAGTGCTAGAATAATAGGTTTTAGATTATTGATCGGGTTCTTCATTACAACGGGAGCAATATTCATACTGGCTACTTCATTTTCAGACAAAAAAATAGCGCTTTTAGCATCTGGTGCTGTCTTTGTTTTTAGTGGCGTTTTCTTAATTGTTTTTAAATCAGTTCTTAAAAAGGCAGATAAACCCATCTTGACAGATAGCAGAGTTTAAATTAAAAAAAATAACGATTTTTAAATCATTGAATCATGACAAAACAGTCAAAAAAAGCACATGATAAAATTGAAAAAGTCATGCATGAATTCAAAGAAGGTATTTTGAAATCAGGCAA
>JBDSHL010000196.1:0-10568 GCA_039918515.1 Saprospiraceae bacterium
CACGATGACAATCCACACAAGCTTGTGTTCCATCTTTTGATAGTTGCTTCTCATAAAACAACATTCTTCCTAATTGCACTCCAGTTTTGGTTGGAATATTATCAGATGGAATATCAGGATCAGGAAAATCAGTATAGTCTAAACTATATAAGGTAGGATCATATACTGCCCCATTATCATCAGTATTACAAGTAATAAATCCTAATAAAATTAATCCTGATAATACTATAATAATTATTCTATTTGGCAAATATTTATTTGTATTACAATCTAAATTTTTTGTTCTTAATAAATTTTTCATCTGTGAGTGATTTTAAGAAAGCGAGTAAATCTTCTTTCTGTTGAATAGAAAGGTTAAGGCTTTTAATTAATTTGCTTTTATGTGGGTGATTTTTACCCCCTGAATTATAATGTTCGATAATATCCTTAAGTGATTTTATTGAGCCATCATGCATATAAGGACTTGTCAATTCAATATTTCTCAAGGTAGGCACTTTAAATAATGCTAAATCGCTTGAATCCTCCGTCAATCTGAATTTACCTTGATCAGGGTAATTTTCATATAAACCATTATTTTCAAATTTGTAATTTGTAAAATTAAAACCTGAATGACAACTTGAACAGTTCGTTTTAGTGCTAAAAAATAAATCTAATCCGCGTTTTTCAGAATTTGACAATGCATCTAATCGGCTTGAATTTGCAAACTCATCATATCTACTTTGACCTGAAATTAAAGTTCTCTCAAAACAAGCAATCGCTCGTGTAATACAAAAAGGATCTGGAGTTCTATCATAGGCTAGCTTACAAAGGCTTACATAGGAGGAATCCATCTTCAATTTATCTGCAATTAATACAATATTGAAATTAAATTCATTGTGTTCTTGAATGGGCACAAAAATTTGCATCTCTAGTGTAGGAACTCCACCTTCTCTTGTAAAATACGGATTATAGGTTACATTCGTTAAGGTAGAGGCATTTCGAATGCCTGGAGCCCTATTTACTCCATCAGAAAATGCTGTGGTATCACTAAAAGCGTATTCTTGATGATGACAAGAGGCACATGAAATGGTACTATCTCTTGACAAAATAGGATCATAAAACAATCGTCTACCAAGATAAAAACGTGTTTCATTAAAAGTATTATCTGGAGGAAAAAATGGAACCGGAAATCCAGGAGGAATATACAACAATTCATCTACGCCCATGTCTCGTTGATTTTCCTTAAGACAGGAAATAAAGAAAATCAACAAGACAATACAACATAGATTTTTTTTCATTCCGAAATAGAAATTATTATTCCGAAATAATTAATTTGTCCACAAATACGGCTCTATTGTTTTGCAAAAGTCGCACAAAATACAAACCAGATTTATCTAATTGATTTAAGGTAAGATTGCTATTTCCAGATAAAATTGATTTGTAAATAATTCTATTTCCAATGGAATTGTAAACCTCTACTGCGTATTGGTTTCCCTTTTCCAAATTGAAATCAATATGTACATTATCAAAAGAAGTCGGATTAGGTGCAATAGATACCGATCCTTTAAATGCAGGGTCTAAAGTTGCGGTAACGCCTTCAGCAGTAAAAACTAATTTGTTCATATTATTAAGTAAAGTAACTGCAGCTCCAGATGAACCATGAAGAATCAAGCCACTGCTTACATTGATACTTTTTAAAATTTGTGAATAATCAGCATTCAAATGAATCATTTTTAAATTTGGGCTAATTTCTTCTGCTTCAGTGTTAATTGTTACCGTCTTATAATTTGCATCCCCAATAGCATGCACTTCGAAATGTTGATTAAATGTTTTGCCCGCATTACCTTCAATAGCAACAAACCGGTAACCTGCTGACCAACCCCATTGCATTTCTGGATTTTTTGGAGCCAAAGGATGAGTTGGACCATAAGTTGCCGGATCAAGATGATTATGTTGTGGGTCAACTCCAACTGAGAAAATAATATTTTCCACTTTATTTATATCCGCAAGGATTCCTAAAGTATACATACTATCTACTACAGGTCGAACCAACAAAAATAAACCATCCACAGGAGTAACTTGCCCGCCATCATGAGTTATTTTAATTTCGGAAATGTAATAATCTAGACGGGTAATTTTATAAGGATATGTAAATCCAACGGCATTAGTTGATTTATTTAGTCCAAATAAATCAGAACCTAGACGTGGTGCAATATGAAGTATGATTTCACTTTGTGCACACAATAATTGCGAAATCATAATAAAGGATAAATAAAGTAATGTTTTTTTCATAAAAATGTTTTATTGTATATTAAAAAATAAATTAAATCTTGATTAATGCAGATATTGAAGTATTTGATTGAAGTCTATTTGAACCATTGCCATGCAAATAAATAAAAGTATTGGAAATCATTGGACTGATTACTAATCGAATATTTGAGGTTAATTTCCATTCAATCCCAGCTCCTAACAAATAGCTATATGATACAACAAAGGTGTTTGTATTCGTAATCGTTGGGTTATGTTCTGTAGTGAAACATAAATCTCTACATGATTCTGAATAATGTGAGACTTTAAATTTTGAATTTTGCTTTATATTAAGTGCAAGACCTCCTATTAAAAAAGCATTCAACCGCCCACTTCCAAAATGATTTTCTACTGCAATAGGAAAATTATAAGATACATTGCTCTTTGTCGTCATCATTTCTAATGAAAACGGTTCATCAAGAGGCATTGTTGAATTGATATCTTGTTGATCTAATCGAAGAGAAACCCTAGTATTTTCGTTTCCTGAAATAAGATTATAGTTAAATTGATAATTTTTTAAACCAGAATCATTTGGATTCAAAATTATACCATCTCTTGTATTTAATAAAGCAGTATGTGAGCCATGCAACACTGTATATTGACGATTTATTCCAAGACTAAATCTCCATTGACTTTTTGACATCCAAGATATTCCAATACCAAATTGATTCCCTTTTGGAACTGATAGTTCGTGTTCAAAAAAATAATTGTTCACATTTGCTATTTCAATTGGCGCTTTTTCAATACTTTGCGAATAAGAATAATGTAATGATATCCAAAGCGGAAGTTTTTTCTTATTTTTTCTTTGAATGAATGAATTTGAAATTCTATAAGACAAAATGTTGTTTTCAATTTTAAATAACTTTCGAATAGGAAGTAATGTTTCTGAATGGACCCGAACTGAAGAGTCATTCAGATTGCAATTTCCTTTTTCTTCAATTGACCTTGTACTGATAAAATTAAGATTATCACTAATTCTTATTTCTTGCTCAGAAGCTTGACTTTTTGAATGATTCAATTTTTGATTTGAGATTTGTTCCAGATTAAAGTGGCTTTGAATATTTCTAGTCTTAATAGTTAACTTGGTTTTTAATATTTTATTCGTTAATTCGGGTTCTGAATTTTCAATAATTAAGTTTTTTGAAGTTGACAATGACAAGGAATTGTAATAAATAGAAGAATCATAAGAAGAATATAGATTGTTTAAATGTGAAATTGGCAAAAGCTTTTCTTTTATAGTGGAAGCGCTATAGGCAATGCATAAAAAAAGAAATAGTCCAACACTAGTTAATTGCAACCATAACAGAAATTTCCTTCTTGATCGTCGAGCATTAATTTTCTCAGAAATGTTTTGCCATGAATCTGGAGGAACGCTAGGATTAAAGTCCTTAAAAGCATTCTGCATTCTGGTTTCAATCCAATCTTTGTCTTCACTTTTCATATTATCATAAGTCTTTTATGTACTAACTTTCTTAAAAATTCTTTCCCTCTTGACAATTGGGATCTGGAAGTACTTTCTGAAATTCCCAGTAAACTTGCAATTTCTTCATGACTTTTTTCTTCAAGAACATAAAGATTCATCACAGCTCGAAATCCATCAGGCATCTTCTGAAGTAATGAAATCAAACTTTTAGGATCATCAAAATCAACTTCTATTTGTTCCATTTCATAAATCAATTTATTTTCTAAATCGGCAAGTTCAACTATTTGAAGCTCATTTGTTCTTTTCTTTATATAGCTTAATGCCGTTCTTAATACTATTTTCCTTATCCATCCTTCCAAGCTACCTATTCCTTTGAATTGATTAATGTCATTGAACACATGGACGAATCCTTCTTGTAAAATGTCTTCTCCTTCTTCATAACTTCTTGCAAACCGTAGACATAAAGCAAACATTTTGACCTTGAACTTATCAAATAACATCGCTTGGGCATTCCAATCCCTTAAGGAACAAGCCTTTGCAAGTTCTATATCCGTCAAAGGCTGTCTCAAGCCACCAAATGCTTCACACATATAAGGGTTATAAATAACAAAAAACGCTGCATGATTTGGTAAATAAATTTAAATTTCTTAAAAATAATTGATTTTAGCTTTAAAATCTCAAATCTAATTATTTATTTAGCAAGACACAAATGCTCTACGTAGGTTACATCCCCAATGCTCGGAGGGTGCTCAGATATCGCCTTCATTCTATTGTTTTCCTGATACATATATTTTTATAGTTCTTAACCCAAATTGCGCATTAACCTATAAGAAGAGTCCTTTGAATGGGACATTCTAGGTTTTTGGATTTCATTTTGTGTACTACAGATATTAGTTTTGTGATGGGTCGATTTTTAATATTGAGGGCTAAGCTTTAAATACTATTTTAAGAATCGTTCTATGATATACATGTCCACCTGCATTTCGCTAGCTCTCTACAAATCGGTAATTATCCCAAAGATTAGTTTTTGGATTTGTACTTCAGCTGAATTTAAAATATATGCCACAAAGGTACTGTCATCCATAGCATCCAGTCAACTCCCCTGTGTACTACAAATCTATTTTTAAAAATTTATAGTATTGATTTTCAGTCACTTGTGATTTTTATTACTCCGCTAATCTCAAAAAATTAACAAAAATTGGTCGAAATTATTTTTTAGCCCATTCAAAATAGTGCTTTTGCGTAAATTGGGTTAAACTATCACCAAGTATATCAATTCAAACTGGACTTGTTAGACCTGTAGTTTTAAACCAGAAAAGTATTAATTTATAACAAAATTTGACCTAATTTATTGTAAAAAAAAAGCGGCAAATGCCGCTTTCTATTTTTCGTATATATTGAAAGACAAGTCTTATGTATTCAAGTCTTCTAATTCAGGATCTGTATCAACAATTGGCGCAGTTGAATCAGTACTTTTTGCAGTGTTCTCTTCTGTGGAAGTTTTTGGCTTCCTAGTGGATCTTCTGGTCTTCTTTACAGCGGCGGAAGGCGTCTCTGCTTGAGAAGTAGAAACCATTTCCAAGTTATAGTCTACCAGTTCAATCATCGCCATTTCTGCACCATCTCCTTTTCTGAAGCCTGTTCTGATAACTCTGGTATAGCCTCCAGGTCTAGCGGCAATTTTTTCAGCAACAGTGTCAAAAAGTTCTGCTACAACTTCTTTGTTATTTAAATAAGCGAACACTATTCTTCTGGAATGGGTAGAATTGGTCTTTGATTTGGTTATAAGAGGTTCAATAAATGAACGCAAAGCTTTAGCTTTTGCGAGCGTAGTTACAATTCTTTTATGCTTTATTAATGAACCAGAAAGGTTTCTTAGAAGAGATTCTCTATGACCTTTCTTTCTTCCTAAATGATTAAATGATTTTCCATGTCTCATGGTAACGACCTATTGGGTTATTTAAAAATTATTATTCTTCGTCTAGTTTATATCTTGTTAGATCCATTCCGAAGCTAAGGTTTTTAGTAGTAAGTAATTCTTCAATTTCTACCAACGACTTTTTACCAAAGTTCCTAAATTTCAACAATTCGTGGGTGTCATATTTAACCATTTCGCCCAAAGAATTGATTTTTGCCGCTTTTAAACAATTGTATGCACGCACAGAAAGATCTAGATCTTCAAGGTTAGTTTTTAATAATTTGCGCATGTGGAGCACATGTTCATCGACTATTGTATCTTCCTTTCTTACTGCATCTTCAAAAGTTATATTTTCATCTGTTATCAACAAGAAATGGTGGATCAGAATTCTTGCAGCTTCTTTTACGGCTTGTTCTGGATGAATTGTGCCATCTGTTTTCACTTCAAGTAACAACCTTTCGTAATCGGTTTTTTGACCAACCCTTACGTTGGATACGCTATAAGCAACTTTTTTAATCGGCGTATATATAGCATCCATTGGAATTACTCCGATAGGTAGATCTTTATAAGAATTCTCATCTGCAGGAACATAACCTCTTCCTTTCGCAACAGTTAATTCAACTTCAAGGTTAACAAAAGGTTCCATGTGACAGATCACAAGATTTGGATTACTAATTTCGAATATATTGGTATGTTTTTCGATGTCTCCAGCAGTGAATACGTCTTTACCGCTTATGGTTAAATATAACTTTTCTTCTTTAATTTCTTCATCTGATGGTTTAAGTTTAAATCGAACCTGTTTGAGATTCAGAATGATTTCAACAACATCTTCAATAACACCTTTGATAGTAGAAAATTCATGTTCAACTCCTGCAATTCTTACGGATGTAATTGCATAACCTTCAAGTGAAGAAAGCAATACTCTACGAAGTGAATTACCTAATGTTTGACCAAATCCAATCTCAAGAGGTTTGAACTCAAATGAACCATCGTGATCATCAGATTTTTGTAAGATGATTTTGTCTGGTTTCTGAAAATTTAATATACTCATAAGTAGGATTAATATAATGTAATAAATAAATTCTATTATTTCGAATAAAGTTCGACAATTAGCTGTTCATTAATAACTTCAGGAATAATATCTCTGGTTGGAAATGCCAAGAATCTACCTTCCATTTTATCTGCATTCCATTCTAGCCATGTAAACTTTCTTACTTCTGATTTTTGAGCAACTTTATGTTGAATCAATTCAAGACCTTGAGAGTTACCTTTAACCGTAATTACATCTCCTGGTTTAAGTCTGTAAGAAGGAATATTTACAATTTTTCCATTAACTACAATATGGCGATGGGATACTAATTGTCTAGCACCTTTTCTTGTAGAAGAAAGGCCTAATCTAAAAACGGTATTATCAAGTCTTGCTTCAAGAAGTTGAAATAGAATCTCACCTGTTTTTCCAGATTTCTTATGTGCATCGCTAAAGATGTTTCGAAATTGTCTTTCTAAGACACCGTAAGTGAATTTCGCTTTTTGCTTCTCCATTAATTGAAGCGCATAATCTGATTTCTGTTTCTTTCTTTTGGTAGGTCCATGTTGACCCGGGCCATACTTTTTCTTTTCAAAATATTTATCGTATCCTGTTAGGGATTGTCCTAATGCTCTTGATTTTTTAGTAACCGGTCCAGTATATCTTGCCATAAATATTTATTCAATTAAAGTATTATACTCTTCTTATTTTAGGTGGCCTACATCCGTTATGGGGAATGGGCGTTAAGTCTGTTATCTTAAGTACTTTTATTCCTTTCGCATCGATTGCTCTAATTGCAGATTCTCTTCCAGAACCAGGTCCACGAACATAAACTTCAGTTGATCTCATGCCAGCATCAAATGCAACACCTGCGGCATCGGTAGCTGCCATTTGAGCAGCATAAGGAGTATTCTTTTTGGATCCTTTGAAGCCAGCTTTACCCGCGCTTCCCCAACTTATTACTTCTCCTGCTTTATTGCACACAGATATAATGATGTTGT
Organism: Saprospiraceae bacterium; assembly: GCA_039918515.1. Classification (GTDB taxonomy): domain Bacteria; phylum Bacteroidota; class Bacteroidia; order Chitinophagales; family Saprospiraceae; genus Vicinibacter. Next base: position 7,656 of record JBDSHL010000196.1, read on the forward strand.
TGAATGTTGCTTGAATAAAAACGACTCCTTCCGAATCCACTTTTACCTTCCTTTTTTTAGCCTTTTTACCTTTAGCCATTTAGTGTTTATTTTTCTTTAGAGAAATATTATTACTTAGTTACTTTCTTTTTGTTTGCTACAGTCTTTCGCTTACCCTTACGAGTACGAGCGTTGGTCTTAGTTCTTTGACCTCTAACTGGAAGTCCTTTACGATGTCTAATTCCTCTATAGCATGCAATATCCATTAGTCGTTTTATGCTCAGTTGAACTTCTGATCGAAGTTCTCCTTCAACTTTATGTTCATCTTGAATGAGCATTGCGATATTTTGAACTTGGTCATTTGACCAGTCACTTACTTTGGTGTGTTCACTAATACCTAATTTAGTAAGTATATTTTTTGAAGTGGTTGCGCCAATGCCATAAATATATGTTAGGCCAATTACCCCTCTTTTATTTCTTGGTAGATCTACTCCAGCTATACGAGCCATATGATATGTGGTTTAACCTTGACGTTGTTTAAATTTTGGGTTTTTCTTATTAATAATATAAAGCTTGCCTTTTCTACGGACAAACTTACAATCTGCAGTTCTTTTCTTTATTGAAGCTCTAACCTTCATAATTTACTATTTATATCTATATGTAATACGTCCTCTTGACAAGTCATAAGGACTCATTTCTACTGCTACTTTATCACCAGGCATAATTCGAATATAGTTCATCCTCATTTTACCTGAAATGGTTGCTATTATTAGATGGTCATTCTGTAATCTTACTCTGAACATGGCATTTGAAAGCGCTTCTTCTATAATTCCGTCCTGTTGAATAAGGTTCTTTTTGGTCATCTTTTAAAATGGCTGGCAAATATCGCCTTTTTCTGTGAATTATTTTAATAATTCTGGATTATTTTTTATAGCGATTTTAATAAAACTATTATCAGAAAGGATGTCCGCCTTGTCTTTTCTAATGGCTAAAGTATGTTCAAAATGGGCAGAAGGTTTATGGTCCTTGGTCACTATTGTCCAACGATCCTGCAACTGCTTTACATTTCTTGTTCCTAAGTTGACCATTGGTTCAATGGCTATGACCATCCCTTCTTTCAAAAGTGGGCCTTTCCCTTTGGAACCGAAATTTGGAATTTCAGGAGCCTCATGTAGTTTTCTACCAATTCCATGTCCTACCAATTCTTTAACAACACCATAATTATGCAATTTTTCACAATGGTACATTACGGCATATCCTATATCTCCTACTCTATTTCCAGCAATGGCTTGATCAATTCCTTTGTATAAAGATTCTTCCGTAACCTGTATCAGCTTTCTGATATCAGGAGTAGATTCTCCCAACACAAAAGTATAGGCAGAGTCTCCATAGAATTCGTTCATCAATACTCCACAATCGACTGAAATAATATCTCCTTTCTTAAAAGGCAAACTATTTGGAATCCCATGAACAACAGCTTCATTCAATGAAATACACAAGGTGTTAGGAAAACCAAGTAAGCCTTTGAAGGCTGGAATGCCACCATTATCGCGAATAAATTCTTCCGCTTTAAGATCCATTTCTAAACCAGTGATTCCTTCTTTAAGAAAGCCTGCTATGAATGCTAAAGTTTTGCTGACAAGTTGTGAACTGGAACGAATTAATTCTATTTCTTCGTCATGCTTAATATAAATCATTTATTGTAAATAGAAACTACTATGAACCAAAGCTTGGTCCGATTCCTCCTGTACTGGATCTACCTTCGATTCTACCTGATTGTACCAAACCATCATATTTGCGCATTAATAAATAAGATTCAATTTGAGACAAAGTATCAAGTACAACCCCAACTAGAATTAGAATTGAGGAACCTCCAAAGAATCGAGCAAATTGTTGGTTGACCCCAAAAATCACAGCGATCGCAGGTAATATCGTTAATAAGCCCAAAAATATTGATCCTGGCAATGTAATTCTTGTCATGGTTGCATCTATATATTCTTCAGTATCTTCTCCCGGTTTAACGCCAGGGATGAAAGCATTATTCCTTTTTAGGTATTCTGCATAATTTTGAGGATTAACAATCAGTGCTGTATAAACATACGTAAATCCAACGACTAATAGAAAAGTTATAAAGTTGTGCCAAAATCCATAAGGATCAGTTAGATGTCTTAATACGCCTGAAGTTCCAACAGTTTGATCTTTAGTTACATATTGAACCACTGTAAGAGGTAAAAACATGATAGCCTGAGCGAATATAATGGGCATTACTCCTGCTGAATTAACCTTCAATGGAAGGTAATCACGATCTGTTTTTACTGGCATTGATCCCCCTCCTCGACCTACCATTCTTTTAGCAAATTCGAGAGGAATCTTACGAACTCCTTGAACAACGAGAATAGTAGCGATAATAGAAAGGAACAAGAATACTAATTCTGCAAGAAAAATAATTAAACCATTGTTGGATAACTGAGATTGAAGTTCGAATGCAAAGGCTCCTGGTAAAGAAGCAATAATTCCAATCATGATGATCATTGAAGTACCATTGCCTATTCCTCTATCCGTAATTCTTTCGCCTAACCACATACAGAAAATGGTTCCTGCTGCAAGAATAATCGTTCCTCCAAACCAAAACACAAATGCTGGAACTCCTTGATCGACTGCACCTATAGACTGAAGGTATGTTAAGTAACCACCTCCCTGTACCATTACAACGATCACGGTTAGAATTCTAGTAATTTGATTAAGTTTTCTACGACCAGATTCACCTTCTTTTTGTTGAAGTCGTTGAAAGTAAGGAACTGCAAATCCCAATAATTGAACTACAATTGAAGCTGTGATATAAGGCATAATTCCCAATGCAAAAATTGAAGCCTTGGACCATGCGCCTCCAGTGTATGAATTAATCAATCCAAACAAACTATTATTGGAAGCAGC
>JBDSHL010000197.1:0-5749 GCA_039918515.1 Saprospiraceae bacterium
TGGAGTGCTGGTTAAGTTATTGGATTCAATTGGTGTTTTAGAAAATAGTGCCAAGAAAGATCAAGTTGTCCAAGTTAATTTAAATTTAAAAAAGAATAACCAAGTGAATGAAGTATCACGAATTTTAAAACTTAGCATTCCATTGTATTTGTATTGGAATATTAATAGATATTTTGATATTGGGGCAGGAATTCAAGCCGACTTTGTTTTAAATAGGAAAATAATAAAAAACCTGGGGAATGAAAATTATTATTTATTCAATACCAAAATTATTCCAACTAACATTAGCAATTTCAAAATAAAGAATTATAATTTTGGAGTAAAATTGTTGATTCACCCTGTGCGAAGAATTTCAATCATCGCTTTCTCAAAGTTTGAACCTAATATTAAACCCTATTCAATTAATGGAAAATTTAATTCTACTTCTGCAAATTTTGATTCTTCTGTAAATATTAAAAAAAATCAATCAATTAGTTTAGGTCTAGGATTGCAATGGAGGCTATAAATAATTAGCTTCAAGAGTTTTAAATATTAATAAGCAATAAATCATCTTGAAAGTAAAATTTTATTTTATGGAATATTTTCAACCCATTTCGATAAAAATTTAGTCGGTCAAATGTATTATCCAATACAAAATAATTTTTCAAGAAGAGTTGGAATCTGGAGAACGCATCCAGATTCAATAATTTACTCAGTAACTGATTCTTTAACTCGATTGGCATAATTTGTTGTTTGTTTTGATTCCATACACTTGTTTTTGTGTATAGCTATTCTAGGACAAGACAACCTTTTGACTTTCACTACAAAATTCTATTGCAGAATGCGGGATTAATAATGGTTAGAAACCTTGATTAATAAAAAAAGCACCAAAGATTTCCCTTGGTGCTTTTTATTATATTGCAAGCAATAAATTCTATAATATCTTCTTAACTTCTTCTTCTAGATTCTCTCTAGGATCAATAACGGCAATCTTGCCAGATTTGTCAACTAGGAAAGTCTTTGGTATTGAGCGAACTCCATAACGAGCAGCAGGTTCGCAATCCCATTTCTTGAGATCACTTACATGTGTGTCCCATACTAATCCATCCTTTTCAATGGCACCCATCCAAGCTTGCTTGGCGGTATTGGTATATTCATTAATTGATGTTTCGTTTCCTAATTGTTGTTTAGTACGGCTATCTACACCATCAAGTGAAACTGAGTAGACGGTGAACCCTTTGCTTTTGTAGCGATTGTAAATATCAACAACATGTGGGTTAGATCGTCTGCAAGGTCCACACCAACTAGCCCAAAAATCAATAAGCACTACCTTGCCTTTCAAGTTAGATAATTTATAGTTTTTACCCCCTGGAGAAGGAAGATCAATATCTGGAGCATCCATTCCTACTTGTATAGCCTCACTGGTTTTTTCTTGCATAGCAGCTTGTTGGGTCTGAACAATATAATTTTCATATGTTTTAGTAAATTCTGATTCTGGATATTTGGCTTTTAGGTCAGCCACAATTAACTTGTGTTGTTCTAAAAAATCAGGTCTAAATCCTAATAATTGAATGGCCAATAAGCCCTTAGAAAGTGGACTTGTGGCTGCATCAATTTTGGCTTTGGCTGCATCTATTGTAATCTGGCTTCCCATTAGTTCAGCTAGAGAATTAGTTACTTCTTCAGCAACTTTTGATCCTGTAATGGTGTACTTACCTTGATTAAGGCTAGCTAATGTTCCTTCAACTACGATATCTTTTTCAGTACCATCTAGTACAAAAATCAACTGCTGTTGACCCATTTTTAATCTATAAAGTCCTGGTTTAGGATCTTCTTTGAAAGCAAGACTGAAATTTCCTCCTTTCATTTGTTGATTTTCAATAGGGGTAGCACTGTTGTCTAGTCCTATGCGATCCAGATTTATCATGGCATCACCGGCATCTGAAAAGCTACCACTTACTGTAGTTTTATCGTTACAGGAGAACACTATAAGACTTATCCAGACAAGCCAAAATAATTTCTTCGTTATTTTCATATTTATAAATAATTTAATTTTCTAATTTACTTTTTAAGGTTGAAGAATAGAGTTCAAAGTATTCACTTATTTTTCCAAAATCCTTCCCATCAATTGTAGAATTTTTGTCTTGGACGCTTCCAATCAAATGTTGTTCGACTTGATGTGATCTAAGTAACGCTTCAATAGCTGTTTTGTTTTCTGGCTTCACACTTATAATCACTCTTCCTTGAGACTCAGAAAACAAGAAAATATGGGGTATGAACTGAAGTGGAATTTCAACATTAAATCCTAGACATGAGGTCATAGCAGATTCCATGAGGCTTACAAACACCCCTCCTTCAGAAATGTCATGAGCGGATTCTACTAGTCCTTGATGAATTAAATCCCTAAGTGCGGTCTGCATCCTGAATTCATCATCCAAATTAAAGTGTGGAACAGGTGCGTGAATTATTCCATGATAATGATGCAAATATTCTGAATAACCAAGATGATTGTTTTGATCTCCAAGAAGATAAATTAAGTCATCTTGCTGTTTGAAATCAATTGATGTAATATATTTTTTATCGTCTATTATTCCCAACATTCCAATGGTTGGAGTAGGGTAGATGGGTTCAGTTTTATTCCCAATGGTTGACTGATTATAAAAACTTACATTACCGCCTGTTACAGGAGTGCCAAATTTTTCACAGGCTTCTCCCATTCCTTTGAGTGCATAGACAAATTGATAATAAACTTCAGTATTATAAGGATTTCCAAAATTCAAACAATTCGTAATTGCTACCGGTGTACCACCAGAGCAGGTTATATTACGGGCAGCTTCTGCAACCGCGATCATTCCACCAATATGTGGATCTAGGTATACATAAGCTGAATTGCAATCCACTGTAAGGGCAAGTGCTTTATCTGTTCCTTTTATACGAATGATGGCGGCATCACTTGACTTAACTGAGGTCATTGTTCCAGTTCGAACCATCTTATCATATTGTTCATAAATCCAGGCTTTGGAAGCTATATTTGGTAAGGCGATGATCATTTTGGCGACTTCAATTAAATCTTCTGGTTCAGTAACCATTGAAGGACTAAAATCAGCTATTTTGTCAAAATACGTAGGCCTTGTATATTCCCTTTGATAAACAGGTGCGCCTCCTCCTAAAACGAGAGATTCTGCCGGGACATCGGCAACTTTTTCAGAACCAACGTAATATTCAATTCTTCCAGTATTCGTTACTTCGCCAATCTGAACACACTCCAAATCCCATTTGTCAAAAATCTGTAATAATTGATTTTCACCACCTTTTTTACAGACAATAAGCATTCTTTCCTGAGATTCAGATAATAGAATTTCGAAAGGCTTCATATTGGCTTGTCTAGTAGGCACTCTATCAAGCCAAACCTTCATTCCTGCACCGGATTTGGCAGACATTTCTGAAGTAGAACAAGTGATTCCCGCAGCGCCCATATCTTGCATCCCCACAATTTGTCCAGTTGCAATGGCTTCAAGACTTGCCTCCAATAATAGCTTCTCTTGAAAGGGATCACCAACTTGAACAGCAGGTAGATCTGAACTCGAATTCTCACTTAAGTCAGCAGAGGCGAATGTAGCTCCATGAATTCCATCTTTCCCAGTCGCAGAACCTACAATAAACACTGGATTGCCTATTCCTTCTGCTATGGCAGAAACGGTTTCATGATGACGAACAATACCGACAGACATTGCATTGACCAGTATGTTTTGATTGTAACATTCATTAAAGTAAACTTCTCCAGCAACAGTCGGCACTCCAAACGAGTTACCATAATTCCCGATTCCCTTCACAACACCTCTAATTAATTTTTTGGTGTGTGCGAGATCGGGATTTCCAAAACGAAGAGAATTAAGAGCGGCAATTGGACGCGCACCCATCGTAAATATGTCTCTGTGGATTCCACCAACTCCTGTGGCAGCACCTTGATAAGGTTCTATTGCGGAAGGGTGATTATGAGATTCTATTTTAAACGCACATGCTAGACCATCTCCAATGTCAACTAAGCCAGCATTCTCTTCGCCGGCTTCGACCAATAGTCGGGAGCCCTTTCTCGGTAATTTTTTAAGGTAAGTAATGGAATTCTTATAGGAGCAATGCTCTGACCACATGACTGAGTAAATGCTGAGTTCAGTAAAATTTGGTTCACGCCCAAGGATTTCGCAAATTTTTGAATATTCAGTCTCTAAAAGTCCTAATTTTTTTGCTGTTTCTATTCCCGGGATTTGCATGTGATTCTAATAATTCGCAAATATATAATGATTTTACAAATATAATAGGATATGAGTTAATTATCATTGAATAAATCAGGCCATATATTTGGGTTTTAAATTAAAAACTAAATTTTTATTTGGAAATAATTATACAATTGTTGAACCATTTCACAAAAAATTGACAGTATAGCTATTTGACTAGAATTACAACTAAAATATTATCGATTACTCATAAAGTTATTTTAAAGAATGACTTTTGAAAATAATCTTTAAAACTCAATTTCATAAGATCAACCTATTAAATTTAAATTTCTAATTCGTTTAATTCTTTAATTCCATCTTAAAATTCCGTTAAATTGTTTGACTTCTTGTTAATCAGTTGTAAAATTAACATCCTATGGTATTTTATAAAAAATGATTATATCACATTTGCGTTCGAATCGATATTTTTATTAATCACAATTAAATTATTTTTTATGAAAAATTTATTTTTATTATTCACACTAAGCTTTAGTGTTATGTTTTTAAATGCTCAGACTAAACCTGAAGTTAAACCTGCAACTACAGCTACACCTGCTCCCGCGGCTAAAATGGAAAAGTCAGCTGCTAAAATGGACAAGTCAGCGGCTAAAATGGACAAGTCAACGGCTAAAATGGATAAGTCAGCGGCTAAAATGGAAAAGTCAGCAGATAACATGGATAAGTCAGCGGCTAAAATGGAAAAGTCAGCTGAAAAGGCTGATAAGTCAGCTGATGCTAAGCCGAAGAAAGCTAGAAAAGTAAAGCATCATCATAAAGCAAAGCATCCTGTGAAAGCTACTACAACAACTACTACTACTACTACTACGGAGAAGAAAGGTTAATTCAAAAAATTAGTATTAAAGAGAAAGGAGATTAATTCATTTTAGTCTCCTTTTTTTTTAAGTGCAAAATGGTTTAACAAATTTTGTGTAATCTAATTTTGTTCATCCAAATTTATTTGGTCGGTTAAAAAAATATCATCAATAGAATGCAGAAATTTAAAATACTTTATCTAACCGGGAGAATTTGAGTTTACAGTTTGAGATTGTTGCTTTAATATTTTTAACAATTGAACATCTTGATATAAAGAGTTGACTACTGAATCTTTTAAGTCAAATCCTGAATCATATAAAGGCCAATAGCCTGGAATTAATTTGTTTGATGGCAACCCAGTAGTACTATCTCTAAATGAAATAAATCCAAAATTTAATGCGGGAACTTCAATAATATTGGCATTATGATCTTTTATGAAAGTTAAAAGCTCAGTATTGATTGGACGAAAGGCTCTAGAGGAACCAAATCCAATTGCTTTCCATCTGCTCTTGAAGTCTCTTCTGAATTCTATTGAGGTAATAATTTTGGAGGTTGAATCCAACAATGGAATTTCTATCACATAGTTACTATTAACGATTTTTGAAAGTGAGTCAACACCATTATAACTGGTGATCTTGTTTAAATCGATGAAATACTTTTTACATTGAAATCCAGGATTAAGC